>JAUVQR010000115.1 GCA_030598065.1 Planctomycetota bacterium
GCCCATTCCACCCATGCCGCCCATTCCACCCATACCGGGCATGCCTCCCATTCCACCCGGCATAGCTGGTGCTGCAGCGGCTTTTTCCTCGGGTATGTCTCCGACCAGCACGTCCGTGGTGAGTAGTAGCGCTGCGATGCTGGCTCCGTTTTGGAGCGCCGTTCGCACCACCTTGGTGGGGTCTATGATACCGTTTTTTGCCATGTCGGCGTACTTACCCAGGGCCACGTCGAATCCCTGATTCCCCTTGGACTCTTTCAACTTGTACAGCACTACGTCGCCGTCAAAGCCGGCGTTTGCGGCAAGTTGCCTTACAGGGGCCTCCAGGGCCTTTTTGACTATGTTCCTGCCCGTCCGCTCGTCGCCGGTAAGTTCAAGCGAATCCAGGGCCTTTGCCGCGCTAAGGAGCGCGACCCCGCCGCCGGGCAGTATCCCCTCTTCCTGGGCCGCCTTGGTTGCCTGGATGGCGTTCTCCATCCGCGCCTTCTTTTCGTTCATCTCCACCTCGGTGGCGGCCCCGACGTTTATAACGGCCACTCCGCCCGAGAGCCGGGCAAGACGCTCCTGAAGCTTTTCCTTGTCGTAGTCGGAGGTTGCGAGGTCGACCTCGGTCCGTATCTGTTGTATCCTGCCGTCGATGTCCTTCTTTGCGCCTTTGCCTTCGATTATGATAGTGTTTTCTTTATCTATGATTACCTTCTTGGCGCTACCCAGGTAGGAGAGGTCTACCTTGGAGAGTTCAATGCCCAGGTCTTCAAAGACGGGGTTCGCGCCGACCATCGTGGCGACGTCGCCGAGCATGGCCTTGCGCCTGTCTCCAAAACCGGGCGCCTTTACGGCCGCCACACTCAACGTGCCGCGCAGCTTGTTGATGACCAGAGTAGCCAGCGCCTCGCCCTCCACGTCTTCGGCAATAATCAAAAGGGGCTTACCTGACTTGGCGGTCTGTTCAAGTAAGGGTATAAGTTCCTTTAAATGAGACAGCTTCTTTTCGTGAACCAGTATTAACGGGTCCTTCAGGACGGTCTCCTGGGTATTGGGGTTGGTGATGAAATACGGCGATATGTAGCCCTTGTCGAACTGCATGCCTTCCACCATGTCTACAGTGGTCTCGACGCCCTTACTCTCTTCGACCGTAATTACGCCGTCCTTTCCCACGCGTTCGAGGGCGTCGGCAATCTGCGCGCCCATTTCCTCGTCGCTGTTGGCGGCTACCGTGGCCACCTGGGCGATTTCCGTTTTACCGGCGACCGGGCGGCTCATGACCTTCAGTTCTTTCACTACCTTGGCCACGGCCTTTTCTATCCCTCTGCGAAGGTCCATCGGGTTTGCCCCGGCGGCCTTGTTCTTTATCCCCTCCCTGAAAATAGCCTCCGCTATGACCGTAGCGGTGGTGGTTCCGTCACCTGCTACGTCGTTGGTCTTTGAGGCCACTTCTTTCACCATCTTCGCGCCGATGTCTTCGTACGGGTCTTCCAGCTCTATTTCCTTCGCCACGGTGAGGCCGTCTTTGGTGATTGTCGGCGAGCCGAAACTCTTTTCTATAACTACGTCTCTTCCCCTGGGGCCAAGCGTCACCTTAATCGCCTCAGACGCCTTGCTTATTCCCCTTAAGATTATGTCAGAGGCGTTGTCTCTGTAGAAAATCTTTTTTGCTGTCATGGTGAGTCTGTCTCCCCGCTCAGGAACACAAAATTAATATATGGTGGCACATAGGCGTTACTTAGCCGATGATGGCCAGGACGTCTTCTTCGTTCATAATCAGGTACTCTTCCCCTTCTATCGTGACCTCGGTGCCTGCGTAAGAGGTGAAAAGTACCCGGTTGCCCTTTTTAAGCCGGCTCTTTGCCCTTTCCCCATTTTTCAGGAGCTTGCCTTCTCCCAGTTCAATCACCTTTCCCTCTTGGGGTTTTTCCTTCGCAGAGTCGGGTAGTACAATGCCACCTGCAGTCTTTTCTTCAGGATCAAGTCTCTTTATTAAGACCTTTTCCCCGATAGGTTTTACCTTCATGGTACACCTCTCCTTTTATAGTGAATTTCCCTGAAATTTCCCCTTCCCCACGGTAGTATTTTTTCATTATCTGCTTCATAGCGAAACGCAGGACATCCAGATTTGTCGGTTTGGAGATTACGGCATACGCCTCTGCCGAGATTGCCCTTAGCAGCGTCTCTTTTGATGCGTTTCTTGTGATAAGAATGCACGGGAGTACAATTTGAAATTCCTTTTTAATGAACCGGAACGTCTCAAGACCGCTTATATCCGGAAGGTTCATGTCCGTTATGAGCGCGTGGATAAGCACGTCTCTGGCAATTTCTATGGCCTCTTTACCGGAACCGGCCATGTATGTATTGTAACCGTCTGGTTCGAAAAACTCCCTTATGGTCTCCCTGGACATCTCGTCCACGTCGGTGATGAGCAGAGAGTACGGCTTACTGTAGCTGCGAGATGACCAAATGGCTACCATACCAGCTGTTTATGCAAAAGAAATGCCAATATACACCACGATCCCGGTGGCGGGATTTCCAGATGAGTCTCGTGTCGCTGCCGGGTGTCTATATATGTAAGGTAATGTGGTATTGGCACTTAACATCTTGCCGTGACTTGTGCCGCCTTGCCGGGAGCCGGTTGGAAATACGTCCTCCTGTTTATCGGTGCTATCAGGTTCCTGTCACAATGGCAGTTTTTTGCAACATAGATAATGTAGGCAATGGCGTGTCATGGATGTGCGCGCTTGATGGGCGGTGGGACGGGCGGCGGGACGGGCGGCGGGGCTGTAGTTGCCGGTAGGTTTGAGGCCCCTTTTACGTTCTATGAGTTTGCAGGAATACGAGTCTATACCCGGTTGGCCGGACCGTGCGACAGCCTCCCTTATAGGTATTTATCAGAAGCACTTAAGGGTGTTCTCTATTGACAAAGCGTGCAGGGCTATTTATCATGTCAGGATGATTTTTTGCGGCGTTTTCTGCAAGATACCACTGGAAGGCATTTTTCGTATGCTGAATGTCTTTTCAGAAGGAAACGGGCGGCTGGAGATTATCCACCGCAGAGCAAGACCCCGCTTTTCGTTACGCGTTTTGCTGCAACGGGCCTGCCTCTTACATGTAGCACATGGCGTGATTGTTCATTAATCTTCCCTAATGCGATGACTCAGGAGTAAGGTATGGAGAAAACCCTTGGAGAGCTGGCCGAATACGTCGGCGGTAAGGTGAAAAAGCGTGACAAGAACGTAAAGATTCTCGGGGTGAGGACCATGGACGAGGCGGAGGAGGGCTACATCACCTTCCTGACAAATGAGAAGTACGAGAAGAAGTTAGGCGATACTGAAGCCTCGGCCATCATCGTCTCACCGAAGTTAAAGCGCATAAATAAGCCACTGCTCATCAGCGACAATCCCTATCTGGCATCCGCCAAGATAGTGGACCTGATGATGAATCCGGATGTTAAGTATTCGAAGACGGTCCATAAGACCGCCGTAATGAGTTCCACCGCGAAGCTCGGCAAGGACGTCAGCATATATTCTCACGTGTACGTAGGTAAACGCGTCAAGATTGGAAACGGCGTGGTACTCATGCCGAAGGTCTTTCTGGGTGATGACTGCGAGATAGGGGACAATACGGTCATACATCCCAATGTGGTTATCTACGCTAATACTAAGATAGGGAATAATGTTACGATTCACGCCAATTCTGTTATCGGAAGCGGCGGTTTTGGGTACGCTCCGGACGGCAGTGACTATTTTAACATACCCCAGGTGGGCAAGACCGTTCTAGAGAACGACGTGGTAATAGGAGACAATACCACCATTCAGAGGGGCGCCTTAAGTGCCACCAAGATAGGTAGAGGCACAAAGATAGGCAGCCAGTGTCTTGTGGCGCACAATGTCAAGATAGGCGAGAACACGCTGCTGATAGCCCAGGTTGCCGTTGCCGGTACGGCGACGATTGGCAATAACTGTGTCCTGGCCGGCGGCGTCGGCGTGGTGGGACATGTTACTGTGGGTGACAAGGTGACGGTGGGCGCGCGCTCCGGTGTGACAAACGATCTTCCCGGCGGAGACACCTATCTGGGCTACCCGGCCGTTCCGATAAAGAAGATGCGCCGGTCGCAAATGGCTGCACATAGGATGCCCATGCTGATGGAGGCGTTGAGGTCTTTAAGAAGACGGACGAAGACGCTGGAAGACAGGATTAGATGGAAGAGAAAATCGGACTCATAGCTGGCAACGGGCGTTTCCCCATACTCTTCGCCCAGGGCGCCAGAGAGAATAACATCAGGGTGGTTGCCGTGGCTATCGAGGGCGAGACCTCACCGGAGATAGAGGACTACGTAGATAGCCTGCACTGGATTAAGCTGGCCCAACTCGGCAAGCTCATCAGGTGCCTAAAGAGCGAAGGGGTCACCAAGGCGGTTATGGCGGGCGGCCTGACCAAGTCCAAGATGTATTCCCGCTTCCCGTTTCTAAAATACAGACCCGACTGGCGTGGCATCAGCCTCTTTTACAGACAGATTAAGGACAAGAACGACCACACCGTCCTCGGCGGCGTGGCCGAGGAGCTGGCCAAGGACGGCATAACGCTGGAAAGCTCGATACTCTACGTGCCGCAACTGCTTGCCGAGAAGGGTTGTCTTACCACCAGAGAGCCGTCCGAGAAGGAGGCCAAGGATATAGAATACGGCTGGCCGATTGCCAAGGAGATTGTGAGATTTGGGATAGGCCAGAGCATAGTGGTGAAGGACCACGTGGTGGTGGCCGTCGAGGCCGTCGAGGGCACCGACGAGGCCCTGCAGAGAGCGGGCAAGCTGGCCAAGGGAGGTGTCGTGGCGATAAAGGTGGGCAGGGAAGACCTGGACATGAGGTTTGACATCCCGACGATAGGCCCTGAGACGGTAAAGACGCTGAAGGATGCCGGCGTGACGTGTCTGGCGATAGAGGCGGAACGGACGCTGGTGCTCGACAAGGACGAGGTCAGACAGGCCGCCGACAGCGCAGGTGTCTGCATCGTTGCGCAGTAGCGAAGGACTGAAACATTACATTCTATTGTAGGGTGCGTCTCGACGCACCTTCCAACTTGTTGTTACCAGTTGTGGGTTCATCGGAAAACCAAGGATACACATGATGAAGGCATCTGAATGGAATGTGGGGCGATACCTGTTACGGCGGCTGGAACAGGTCGGACTTAAGCACGTCTTCGGTGTTCCGGGTGATTTCGTGCTGGGGTTCATGGACCAGATTCTCGAGAGCAAGGTCGAGCTGATTACGACGTGCAACGAGCTCAACGCCGGATATGCCGCGGACGGTTATGCGCGCGTTAACGGTATCGGCGGCGTGGTTACGACGTACGCCGTGGGTGAGTTCAGCGCCCTTAACGCGGTGGCGGGCGCATACTCGGAGAAGGTGCCCGTTGTCGCGATTACCGGTGCCCCTACGGTTGAAAACCGCAGGCATTCGGCAATGTTGCACCACACCCTGGGCAACTATAACATCCCCCTGGAAATCTTCGAGAGGGTGACGGTAGCTGCCGTGTCGCTTGCCGACCCGGTCAAGGCGCCTAAACAGATAGATAGGGCGCTGCGCGCCTGTCTCTACCACAAGCGACCTGTTTATATTGAACTGCCGAGTGACGTTATACACCGCCCCTGTACGGAGCCGGGCGATTTTGCTTTTCCGGAACCCATGCTCAGTGACGCTGCCGCCCTGGCAGAGGC
>JAUVQR010000261.1 GCA_030598065.1 Planctomycetota bacterium
AGAAAGGCAGCCCGACCTGCGGATACAGCCTCACGAATTCCTGTATGCGCTTCTTTGTTGTGGTAAGAAAGCTCTCCGCCACCAGGTACACGAACTGCAGGTTGTACTCTTCCTTTTTCTGCAGCATTTCGTCTATGAGCCGCGGTATGTCCTGTTCCCGGTAGTAACCGCCGTGGTTACTGTACAGTTCGTTCAGGCCGGAGTTGACACAGAATGTGCAACTGTAGGGGCACCCTCTGTTCATCTCGAAGGTGCCGGTGGTGGATATTTTCCCGCCCATGGGCTTCCAGAACCTCTTCTTCTCGTAGATGCCCCAGTCCTGGTACGGGAGTTGTCTCATGTCCATGGAGCGGCGGAGTTCGTTCTTGTAGAGCTTGCCGTCTTTCTTTATCCAAATATTTTGGACGTTTGTAATGTCCCCGCCGTCGCGCATCTTCTTACACAGTTCGGTAAGGGCCAGCTCTCCTTCTCCTATACACACCATGTCTACACAGTTCTCTCTGACGATGATGTGCGGGGAGAACGTGGCGTACACACCGCCGACCAGGGTTGGAATGCCGGTCTGCCTTACCGCCTCAAGCATCTCGATGCCCAGCTTGTACGTCACCTCAATGCAGGACAGGCCGATAAGGTCGGGCTTGAATTCATCAACGACCTTCTTGAAATCCTCGATGACGTCGGTCTCGTTCGGGACGATCCCGAGTTTGTTGAAATCGGTTTTCTTAACCTGCAGGGCATACTCTCTCGCCTCATCGCCGGTCCTGTCAGCGGTCTTGTAGAAGGTGGTATCGAAGAGTCTTACTTCCATCCCTTCATTCTTAAGGCAGGCCGCGAGTATGCTAATTCCGGCCGTTATGAGGGTGTCCATCATGGTGTTGCAGTTTACGAGCAAGACCCTGAAATCCCTCTTCATGCGACGTTAAACCCCCTGAACCTCTCCGCCGTGTCACGAATCCAGTCAAAGCCCTCCTGTATCTCGGTATTCGTCTCGTTCACACGATACTCATGTATCAGCTTCAAATCTCTATTGTGTCCGAGTGTTATCTCCAATGTCCTTTCAATGTCTACCCAGCCGCTGTCCGGCTTCTGCGCCGGGTGCAGTGGCACGTGGCCGTGCCGCCTCCAGTGCTCAATGTTTTTGGTGTTCCATAGATGAATCGACCTTGCGTAGGGGGCCATGGTCTCAATGTCATTCAGATACCTGCGGCCCCACAGTTGCGAGCATATGAAAGCGTGGCCGGTGTCTATGCAGATGCTGAGATTCGGGAACTTTGCGACAACCTCGACCAGGTGCTCCGGCCTGCGAAACGCCCCGGCATAGCCGGCAAATTCGATATGGATGGGCACGCCTGTAGAGTCCACAAGCCTTGAGAGATATTCCGCCGCCTCATAGGCCAGACGCCACGCCTTTGCCTCGTCCTCTGTGTCGTCTCTGAAGGTAAGGTGGCAGACCATATATTCCGCCCCCCACTCCTGTGCGTCCCTGGCGGACTGTCCCATAAGTTCAAAGGAGAGTTTACGCTTCTCTTCGTCGTCGTTTATGAAGAAACAAGTTACGCCGCTGTACGGGAAGTAGTCCGGCCTGACCAGCGGGGCGTGGAGGCTGAACGGCAGATTCTGTTGGTCAAGGAACTCTCTGAGCCCGTCAAGGCCATCCTTCGGGAAGTCGAATACCTCGTGCCTGCCCTGGCCCTGGTGTATCGCCCCCGCCTCTTTAACCCTCTCTATACCCGGACTTGATTTCATATGAGGAACTCGTCTATCATGTAAGAAAAGGATAATGAAGTGGATTACAAACGGGCATAATATCCTATAAACAAACGAATTGCAAGGGAACTGAAGGAAACTGGCGGTTGAATTTCAGATTGCCCTGAGAGAACTCCCGCAGCGTTGCCGGGGCGAGGACGATGCGCCAGGGCCTTAAATGGTCCGCCACACGATACATCAGGACATGTTCTTAATCAACTCGTCACCGAAGTCGGAGGTGGAGAGTTCTGTCGCTCCTTCTATCTGCCGCGCAAGGTCGTAGGTGACCTTTTTCTGCGAGACCGTCTTGCCGATAGCCGATATAATGCATTCCGCCGCTTCACTCCAGCCGAGGTGGTCCAGCATCATGGCGCCGGAAAGCAGGAGGGCGGAAGGGTTTACCTTGTTCTGGCCCGCGTACTTGGGCGCCGAGCCGTGCGCGGACTCGAAGACGCCCATGGTGTCCGATATGTTGGCCGACGGGGCGACGCCTATCCCCCCAACCTGTGCGTTACAGGCGTCGGAGAGGGAGTCGCCGTTCAGGTTGGGCATGACCAGCACGTCGCATTCATCGGGCCTCATCAGGACAAACCTGAACATGTCGTCCGCAATCTTGTCGTTAACAAGTATCTTGTCGTCGGGCTGTTTGTCGCCGTAATCCTCGGCCAGTTCCTTTGCCGTGATGGTGCAGTGCCCGTATTCCTCCTTCCCCAGCTCATAGGCCCAGTTGCGGAATGCCCCCTCAGTAAACTTCATGATGTTCCCCTTGTGCACTATTGTCACGGTCCTTCGCTTGTGGGCAATGGCGTGCTCCAGCGCCTTTTTCATCAGC
>JAUVQR010000059.1 GCA_030598065.1 Planctomycetota bacterium
AGCCAGCTCATACTGGCCCTTCACGGCATACACTACACTAAGATAATAGTGGGCCATTGCATCATCAGGGTTGAGCTTTATTGCCTTTTTGAGTGGCTTTATCGCCTGGTCATACTGGTCTTTCTTGCCGTACACCAAGCCGATGCCAGCGTAGGCCTCTGCGTAATCAGGTTTGAGGAGTATAGCTTCTGCATACTCCGATACTGCCAAACGATATACGCCTCTCCCGGTGTAAGCTAGACCAAGGTAATAATGAGCCTCTGCATCATCAGGCTTTAGCCTTATAGCCCACAGAAGTTCGTTTATTGCGGAATCAAGCCTGCCTTCATCTATAGCAGAAATACCCAAAGTAAAATGGCGTAGAGCCTCGGGGTTTACATCTTCTTCTGTTGGAGTGGAGGTTTGCTCAGGCTTTTTCTCTTCACTAGATATCTCTGCATGGCTTATGTGTGGCAAGAACACAAAAGACATAGCACTGGTGAAGAGAATGCTGAACAGAAGCATGTAGAAAATTGGCGAGTAGCTATCTTGCTTCGTTTTATGCATTTTTGCCCCCCTGGTACAACTGCTCCTATTATAGCCTGTTACCGGCATGGGTCAACGGAGAGTTCGTGCCTATTCTGTGAGCTTTTGTAGACCTTCCAGCACCCCAAAACTGCCCTTTTTAGGAAGAAACTCTGCCCTACCCGACCAATACCACGTTTCGGAAGTTTGAGGTCTCCATTTGTGGAGCGTAGTGCGCAAATCGGGCCTTAGAATGGACGCTGGCGTGTGGGTGTCTGTTAAATTTCCGGGCCTATTGTGGTTGTTATCAAATGCCCTGAATTTCCACTATTGTTCAGGGTTTGTTCAGGGTAAAATCAGGTATAACAGCGTCGTAACTCCTGCGGTAGAAAGAGGTTAGTGGCGGGAATGTGTGGGAGTCGAACCCACCTATCCGCTTCTTAGGCGGACAAACCGGATTTGAAGTCCGTCAGGACCACCGGGCCCTATCCATTCCCGTCTCTCCACCCTATCATATCAATTAACTTCAGGCAAGCGCCTGAAACCACACTTAAGCGATAGGGGACAAAGCCCGCTCAAACGGATGGCAATGGGGACAGGCCGGACTGTGCCGGCAGGGCACGTGATTTATGGTTTTGAGACGGAGAAGATCATCTGAGGGGTCTGCGCAACGATTCAGTAGGGGAAGCTCCACCCCTTTCAACGGGCCTGTTACATCAAATTTCCTTCAGGACTGAAGCGCATCATTTCGGGGGTCGATACAATTTTTAGACCTTGGTGTCCGCTCGCTTCCTCTCTGTATGCCTCAGAGACACTTAGCTCCTCGAGGTCCTTTGTGTTCCTTATCCTTATTACGCGGGCGTTTTCCGGCTCCACAAGCCCCAGTGTGTTCAAGGCATGTTCAAGGGCCTCTTTGTCGTTGGAATAAGTGATTGGGACCTTGGCCCCCTCCGGTCTCAGCCCTGTAATACAGTTTATGTAGGTGTCTTTAAAGTTTATCTTGTTTACCAGGCGTTTGGTAGTAAAATCGGCGAAGCCTATTCCGCACGCGTTGCCGTCGGATTTATCCGTCAGGTCTCTGACCAGGATTCTTTTTATTTTTACAGTGGAGGTGTCTTTTTTTCCTATAACCGAAGTGTCCATGCACGTACCTGAGATGTCCTTGCCCATTTCGTCTACGACCAGCAGGTCTATCCGGTCAAACGGCAGCTTCGCCATCAGCTCGACGGCGGTTTTCAGGAGTTCCGGCTCTCTTTCCAGGAGTTTTTCGGGTGGTACGGCCTCAATCTCCGCCACCTCACACCTGGCGTTCTCAATGATTGCCAGACCAAATAGAAGCGGCAGCTTTTTTAAGAGAACGGGTACTATCTTATGCGCCATTTCATCAAACGGGTGTTCGAGTACGGCGCGGTGGTATATAGAAGCCGCCTTTTGTTTGCCCAGGCCCACCAGGAGCATCTTGACCAGACCGCTTTCTATGCTGCCGCTGAAACGCGTGTGCGTTTTGACCCGGTTTATGAGGACAATGTGGTCCGCTTCCGCGGCGAACTTGTCGATATACAAGGGGAATCCGTAAGGACCGCTGCCTACGTTTACCACTTCCATTGATGACCTGATGGGCACACCCATGGAAGTCTCCGTAATCCCGTACCTGGCCAGTACGTCAACCTGACCCTGGGCGGTGGCGCCGCCGTGGCTTCCCATGGCGGGAACAATGAATGGCCTGGCCCCCGTCGACTTAAGCGCGTCTACGACTGTCCTGATGATTGCGGTAATCTCAGAGATGCCCCTGCTGCCTGCCGTAACTGCCACGGTGTCACCCGTTCGGACCCTGGAATCAAGCCGAAGCCCTGCCAGTTCGTTAGCGGTTGCGGAGGCTGCGTTTTCTATCTTTCTTGCGGGAAACGTCTGCCTTACTCTTAGCATCTTTGGGAACATAGGATGTCCGGAGATGTAGGGTTGTCGGGCAACGTTCAGGCTGGGTGGCTTTCCTTGAGCTCTTCCTTAAAAGTTGGGGTGAGGATTCCACCGGAGACAACTATCTTGAATCCGTCCTCCACGCTAAGAGGGGTATCCTCCACCTCCGCCTCAGGGTAGAGCACCACAAAACCTGAGGTCGGATTGGGGGATGTTGACACGAAGACGCTTACGAGCTTTTGCTCGTGTTTGTCCGTGAAAGAGCCCGTTACGAAGCCAAGGGCCTTAGAGCCAGTCCTTGGAAATGGTACAAGTACCACCCGTTGAAAGGCACCCTTGCCCGGAAGAGTCGCAGTGTGGATAAGTTGTTTTGAGGTGCTGTAGATGGTCTTTACCAGTGGCATCTTTTCAAGTATACCTTCACCGAAGGTGATAATCCCTTTTCCTATAAAGTTGGTGGCAAAGGCCCCTGCGAAATAAAGCATGAGGAACAGCATCAGAAGCCCGATTAGAAACATTAGAGGTGTCAGTATGGCATCCGGGATCCTTAGCTGTATCCAATCGGACCTGAGGAAGATTTTCCGCGCAACCGGTACCATGGTGCCGCCGGCAAAGATAAAGAGCAGCTTAAGGACAAGAAACGTGACGTACAGCGGCAACAGAACGATGATACCGGCGATGAGCCTCTTTTTTATGTCCGTGGTGAATATTCTTATAATACCGTGCTGTTCTTTATGTTCTGCACTCATTTCGTGTCCTTCTGGTGTTTTTTCGTGTTCCATACTCTGCTTTACGTCCCCAAGTTTGCGTTCCCAGGCTGGCTATGGCGAAAAAGCATTCCTACCTGACACACCGGCGTCCCTAGAAGTAACTCCTTAGAATCTCAGGGAGCGGTGAGACAATTGACTTCTTCCAAAGGAAAAAGGCGATAATTCCAGCCAAAATAAAGTTAAAATCCACGACCGCCTCACACAGCAGGCCCTCACCAATAATTCTGGTGTGATAAAGGTAGAGATATAGACAGGCGTAAAGAACACATGGCAGCAGGTAATAGCTGAAGGTGGACGTCCACCCCCAGGTGGGACTTGCGAGGAGCGTAAGCGCCATGGCGGCAGCAACGGCGACAAGCATTACCTGGGTCCACTTCTTGCCGATTGCTATTGGGATGGTTTCTCTGCCGACAATCCTGTCCACCTGTATATCTCGTATGTCCAGGAGCACGGCTCTCAGGAAGGCGATACCAAAGGTGAAGCCCATGGCCACCCCAAGGGTTGACATGTCCTTAGACTCGCTCACCAAAAACGGTATAAGGGCAGTCGTAAGGGCCCAGGCCACTCCGAAGAATATCTCTTTTGATCCGGCAAACTGCTCGAGCCCTTTATAGCGGAGCAGATTAGAGAATGGTGGCGGCAGAATGTGGAGCCGGAAGGCAAATACAAAAAAGAAGCTGGCAAGGAACAGCATCAGGAAAACTGAAAAATCTAGCACAAAGGATAACGCGTAGCACGAGATGATACCGGCATAACCCAGCACCAGAAAGATGGACCTGTATTCGTCGTACAGCCTTGCTATAGTAGGTTCACTCAAGGCGGCCGCCTCTCTGCTTGCGGTATTGTTGAGAACGTGCATGGAAAAGAGGAACAGCGCGGCAATTATACAGTAGCTTATCTTGGGCTCGACCCCGAGCAGTATCGTATTTGCATAGCTCAAGGATACGGCGCCTATACCAAGATACACACAGCTGCCCACCAGGGTATTAAAGACCACCTTCGTGGCGTTCCAGGCCCGGGCCGCCTTCTCCCTCCTGTAGCATAACAGCTTGTCTTCCATCCTCTTTATCAACCACTGGGGGGTGGACGCTCCGGCTGTCAGGCCGACAACGTTGCAGTTGTTGAGCTTGCCTAAGTCCAGTTCGTGTTCCATTTCTATGTGGAACGTGGGCACACCCTCACGTTCGCATATCTGCACCAATCTGGTCGTATTTGCACTTCCTCTGCCGCCAACGACAATCATCGCGTCCACCTCATGGCAGAGGCTTACCACCTCTTCCTGTCGCCTGCTGGTGGAGTGGCAGATGGTGTTAAATACCTGGCAGTTAGCGTATCTCTCTTTGAGCAGTTTGGTTATCTTATTAAAGAAACGTTTGTCCTGAGTGGTTTGCGCCACCACACAAACCTTGTCCATCGCAGGCAGATTATCCAGATCCTCAACAGAAGCCACCACGTGTCCCCTGCCTTCAGCGTACCCTAATAGGCCCACTACCTCGGCGTGTCCCTCATCGCCGACTATAATGGTGTAGAAACCCTGCTTGGAATATCTTTTTATAATGGACTGCACCCTTGTAACGCGCGGGCAGGTGGCGTCACAGACCTTGGCGCCCGTGTCTTCCAGCTCTTTACGCCGGGTGGGTGTGATACCGTGCGCTCTTATCACCACGGTGCTTTCGGAGAGATTGGATGCCTCCTCTACCGTGTCGATGCCTTTTTCTTTTAACAGCTTCAGTACCTGGGGGTTATGGATTAGGGGGCCGTCTGTGAGAATGCCGCCATTCTTGTCTTCCGCCTTATGGGCCGCCTCAAGGGCTATGTCCACCGCCCTGCGCACGCCCATACAAAAACCCGCCGTCTTAGCTACTACAACCTTCAATTTGTATCCTCTTGTAAACTAATAACATACCTGACAGGTGAAGCTTGTTACAGCACACGGATATTAAAAACAAATTCTATCAGATTCTATGTTACAAGTCAAAATATTTCAACTTTACGGCCTAAACTGGGGTTTTTCTTGCATGAAAAACGCTAATCACTATAATATTTAATCTTTAACGTATGCCCGACCGGACCTGGAATGGGTTACTTTGTACTGTGTACTGTGAGGATATAGACATGACGGCACAGTTGATTGACGGCAAGGTGCTTGCTGAGAAGATAAAGGGTGAATTGACCGAACAGGTCAAGACACTCAAGAAGAGTGGGAAGGATCCGTATTTGTTTGCCGTTCAGGTGGGTCAAGACCCTGCTTCCGCCGTATACACTCGAAACCAGGCCAAGACCTGTGAGGAGATTGGCCTCGGGTATACGCTGGACGGTCTGCCGGAGGACACTTCCGAGACGGACCTTATAAGGCACATACAGGGGCTGAATCAGAACCCGGCCGTCACTGCGATAATACTGCAAATGCCGCTGCCGGGTGGGATAGATGCCAAGAGGGTACAGTCTTCAATAGCTCCTGAAAAGGACGTGGAGGGTATGAACCTTGCCAGCATGGGCCAACTGGTGTATGGCAACGCAAGGCTTGCACCGTGCACGGCAATGGCCGCCATAGAGTTGCTAAAGAGCACAGGAATAGACATAAAGGGCAAAGAGGCCACTGTGGTGGGCCGCAGCGCCATTGTCGGCAGGCCGGCCATCCTGTTGCTTCTGGACCTGCACGCCACCCCAACTGTATGTCACACAAAGACCAGGGACATGACCTTTCATACGAAGAGGGCCGATATACTGATCGTGTCTGCGGGAAGGCCGGGGCTTATAACCGGCGATATGATAAAGCCCGGGGCGGTAGTCATAGATGTCGGCATCAACCGGGTGCCTGTATGTGATGCCGAGGGCAACCCGGTTTTGAACGAGAAGGGCAAGCCCAAGAAAAAGACCGTGGGTGACGTGGACTTTGAGAGCGCGAAGGAAGTCGCCTCTTATATAACCCCGGTGCCCGGCGGCGTGGGTCCGGTAACTACGGTAATGCTGTTAAGAAACGCCGTTGAGGCTGCCAAGCTATCGTAACGGCCGGTATGCGGGCTTTCGCGCGCTACTATACTCTATTGACATGGGTAGTGGTTTTTTGGTATATTGCTACGCTTCAGTCTAGAAGGTATTTCCAGGAGTGATATGAATGAAGACTTTTGTGGCAAAACCGGGCTCTGTATCGAAGACCTGGTATGCGGTAAATGCGGAGGGCAAGGTGCTTGGCAGGATGTCTACAAGGATAGCCACCGTTCTCCAGGGCAAGCACAGGCCGTATTATACGCCTCATGTGGACACCGGAGATTTCGTCGTGGTTTTTAACGCCGAGAAGGTCAAACTTACCGGAAATAAGCTGGCGGATAAGATGTATAAGCGGTACTCAGGGTATCCTAGTGGACTAAGGCTCACACCTGCCGCTGAAATGCTGGAAAAGCACCCGGACAGGGTAATAATGCTGGCCGTAAGGCGGATGTTGCCCAAGACAAAGCTTGGGGACAAAATGCTAAAGAAGCTCAAGATATACGCAGGTCCTGAACATCCTCATGCCGCACAGCAGCCCAAGGAATTGGAAGTTAACTAGAGACGGAGAATATGGCAAAAGACGAACAGACCAGCACGGGTAAGAAGGATGGTTTTGTGTGGGGCACAGGTAGGCGCAAGTCTGCAGTTGCCAGGGTCCGCCTTTTAGGAGGCGACGGGGATGTGACTGTAAATAAGGGCAAGCTCGGTGACTTTTTTCCTAGAGAGGTTGACCGGGCTGCCGTGCTCGCCCCTCTGAAGGTCATCAACGCCGTAGGAAAGTTTAAGGTCCTTGCCAACGTGAACGGTGGGGGCACCAGCGGCCAGGCCGGCGCCATTTCTCTGGGTATAGCGCGAGCGCTGGTGAAAACGGACGAGAGCCACATGGAGGTGCTTCGTGAAAACGGCCTTCTCACAAGAGACAGCAGGATGAAAGAGCGCAAGAAGTACGGGAGAAAGGGCGCAAGGAAGAGCTTCCAGTGGACAAAGCGCTAGTCCGTGTGTTTTGCGGCACTTCGCGGCACATAGTACACTTCTCAACTAAGGGCGCTTGTCTGGTTTTTTCTTTACCCTTTACCTGTCATTTATTAAACGCTTCCCACCTAAAGCAATAGACTATTTAGCCCGCCAGTTTTTTGGCTTGAACACCCTAATAGTTTTGTGTCCGCCGGTGCATTCTCGATTTTTCCTATACAGAATCCGTCCGTGGACAAGAGCGGGGCGTGTGGTTGCCCGGTGCGGAAAAGATAAGCAGAGTTTTTCCTATAAGGGTTTAGAGGTTGAAGCTGGGACTTACACTCAATTCGCTTAAGCTGGACATGAAAGAGGCGATTGGCCACGCCTCCAAGACAGGTGTCAAGACCATTGACGTTGATGCCACCCGCGGCGAGGTTACCGGAGCCATGTCGTCCAGCGGCCGCCGGGACTTTGCCAAGTACGTAAACTCTTTCGGCCTGGAGGTAGCCGCCCTTGGGGGGGATTTCGGCAGGACTTTTTCAGATGAAAATGCCGTGGAACGTCTCTTTGAGTTGACGGAACGTCTGATAGGCCTGGCCACCGACCTGAAGGTGC
>JAUVQR010000262.1 GCA_030598065.1 Planctomycetota bacterium
GGCGTATCCTGTAGCGGCGGAATATCTCGTGGTGCGACAGGAGTATCAGGCCGGCGTCCCTCGCGAAAAAACCCTTGCTCAGCCCGCCTATACACAATTCCAGCCCGATATCCGTACCGGCCAGAAGCTCCCTGAGCCGCTTCTCCTCCGCCTCGTTGGCGCAGAAGACTATTATGCGCCGGGCTTGGTCCCGCACCCCCTCCAGCTCACCAAGCGCCGCCAACGTCGCCGAGAGACTGAAGCCGTGAGACCGCTTCACGCTGCCGGATGTCCCGCCATTACCGCCGGCCTGCGGCAGCGGTGACTCGAAGCGCTCCACCGACTCGACCCTGAAGTTGTGAGACCTTTTTTCCGTAAAAGGTAAAAACGACAGAGAAAGAGTGGTGTGTCCCTGCCACCTGTTCTTTATGCCGTCATAGTCAAGGAGCAACGATTTGACATCAGCACTGTCTTGAGGCGGATTGTGCTCGGACTTGGCGGCGCGTTTTTCTATATGGTCGGGCTCCTTCAGCACCACCCATGCGTCCGCCGGCAGATAGTCGAACAGAGAGCCGTCTTCTGCCGCGGGCGGCGCGTCATCACTGAGGGCAAGTATATACACCTCATTCAACTGGACCACCGACGTCTGCGTGTCGGGACTGAACAGGCGCAGCGACTCCACCTCGTCGCCGAAGAATTCAAGCCTTATCGGCAGGTCGGAAGATGCGGGGAAGACGTCCATAATCCCGCCGCGAAGGCTGTACTCCCCGGACGACTCCACACGCGAGACACTGTTGAAGCCCCTGTCGGCCAGCCAGTCAATCACCTGCTGCGGACCCCGCCGGTCACCGACCGACACCCTCAGCGTATTCTCTATCAATGTGTCAGGCCCGGGCAGTCTCTGTTGTAGCGCATGTATGGAGCAGACTATTATCGAGGTATTTCTACCGCCGGTAGTGGGGCCGGAAGCCGTACCGTTTTTTTTGGTCTTGTCACGGCTGGTTTTATCCCGGCTGATTTTCTTCGGGTCTTTACCGTCTCCAAACAAGAGCGGATGGAGTATCTGCAGGTCTTCCGGGGGCAGTTGTACCGACGGCCTCCATTTATCGGTGGAAAAGGACTCCCAGGGATGGAACAGCGACGCGCTGCCCGGCCGGAACAGGTTCAGGTCATCGGTAAACTCCTCGGCCTCTTCCACACTTCCGGTGACTACGAATACCCAGGGCGGTGTTTTTGCGTCGTTGGCGCCGTCGCCGTCACCGTCACATAATGCGCCGACCAGATAGGCGGCCGACGAGCCCCACAGCTCGCCCGCCCGCGCATCGCCTCCTGCCTTTAAATCCCTGATAAGAGACCGGTATTCTTTATTATTGCGGATGAGTTCAAGTAATGCTTTCATAACCACTTCCACCCTACGTCACAATACATAACCAATATATCTCCGTGCGGGGGGCAACCAAGATTTTAATCCAGTCCGGATAGGAGGTCAAGGGGATTTGGGAGGGGATATAGACGTGATAAAACACGTAGCGTCGGATACGCAGGGAGACCCGACGTTTCCTGCCTCCACGTCCGATACGGAGATCGGACGCTACAAAATCCTTCTAACGAGCGCAACCAGACGTAGGGACGGTATGCCATAAGCAGACTCGCCTCGGGCGAGTCTTCAGGTCTGTCCGCAAACGGACAGGTTTAAAAACCTGTCCCTACATTAAGCTTTTTTATGTAGCGTGCGAGTTTAACTCGCACGTTCAGGCATGGGTGCCGCAGAGTCTTCTCCCACAGTCCTGCGGGAACGTAAACCTACTATGCAGGTTTTCTCGCCGTGAAAGTAGCGCCTACTGTAAACCGTGAGGTGTGATAGCCTGTCTTTTCAATCATTCGGGCGTCGACGAATCCCGCCCGTTCAAGAAGTTCCAGGAACGACCTTCCCGGTATGGCGCCGCATATTCAGTCGGACCAGGTGCCGAGTCTTTCCACCGTGGCCTGGTCCACGCCGTCCTCAAGCGTGATGTCCGCCACATAGAGGCGCCCCCCCGGACGAAGGACACGATAAATCTCTGAGACTACACGCTCTTTATCGGGGCAGAGATTTATAACACCGTTTGAAAGTACAAGGTCGACAGAGTTCCCCTCCACAGAGAGTTGCTCAATGGAACCTTGTCGAAATTCTACGTTCTCCATCCCAAGCTCCCGGCGGTTTCCCTCCGCCTTGCACACCATCTCGGGGGTCATATCAATCCCAATAACTCGCCCCTGCGGCCCTACCCTGCGCGCAGCAAGGAACGTGTCAAGCCCTGCCCCACTACCAAGGTCGAGCACCGTCTCGCCGTCATTTATCGGGCCAAGGCAAATAGTACAACCCACGCCTGCAAATGACTCAGTTACACCGCATGGGAGGGCGTCTATTTCGGCCGAATTGTATCCAAGACCTTTCGCGCTCTCCGGCCCCACGGGAAATTTCCTCTCAGAAGACGGGTCCTCGGCGATGCGGCCAAAGCGCGCGCGGGTCATTTGTTGGATTTCTTCGGCATCATGTGTCTTTTCCACATCTTCCCTCCTGTTATCAGTAATGACAGCACGTAGAGTATA
>JAUVQR010000061.1 GCA_030598065.1 Planctomycetota bacterium
AGGGTACGATAGATTCCGTACCCGGGCCTATTGCGCCCAGCGATTCCAGGAAATGTCCCTCTTTGCTCGTAAAGAGGTACTCGTGGATGAAGAGTCGCATCTCCGGCAGTGGCTCGGTCTCTTCGACCTCGTGGGGGTCCAGCCTCAGGGCGTTCATAAATCTCCTGAAGATCGCCGGATGTGTGTCGAAGTTGTTTTCTTCACCGTACTCCTGGTAAAGGTTTTCTATGAGGAATGCCCTGGGGCCTTCGTCCGGGATATTTGCGGCTATAGCCGCGAGGTAACGGCTGAACCACCTCGAATAAAGGTAATACTGTCTGGCAAATATCCTTATCCGGTCCAACGAGAGCTTGCCCTGCCTGAATTTCTCCAAAAAGGGGTGGTGCAGTGCAGGGTGAACCCTTATGTCTTCTTCCAGTCGTTCAAAGTAGTCCTGAGCACTTGAAGTTGCGAGCTGTATCATGACGTTGAAAGAATTAAAGCTATTCTCGTGCCAAACTGGCGTGAAAGATGTAAGTGCTTATTAAATATATACTAAGGGGGTATTGGCCTGGTAGGGGTGTGGTGGGGTAAGGCCGGGGAAAGAAAAATTTACGGAATCCATTACTGCGCCGGGCCTTTTGCTGAAAATCTTGCGGAGCTACTGCCCTGTCTCCCACTCCTTTACTTTATACTCAATCTTGCGCGTCGAAACCCCGAGCAGCTTGGCCGCATCCGTCTTGCTGCCGCCGGTCAGTTCAAGGGTCTTCAGGATTACCTCTTTTTCCACGTCCTTCAAGGGTGTTCCGACACGAAGCTGCAAGTACGGCGAGGTCGTCTCGCCGGAGTGCGTGAGGTTAGAAGGCAGGTGTTCGGTTTCTATGACGTTCTTCTTGGACAATACCACCGCTCTTTCGATGGCGTTTTCGAGCTCACGCACGTTGCCCGGCCAGTTGTAGTCCTTAAGCAATTTCATCACTTCTGGCGAGACGCCCTTTATGTTCTTGGTGTTTTTCTGGGCATAATGGATAAGGAAGTAGTCTGTCAACAAGGGTATGTCGTCCCTTCGGTCCCTCAGGGGCGGTATGTCTATCTTGATTACGTTTATCCTGTAGTACAGGTCTTTCCTGAACCTGCCTTCGGCCACCTCTTTTGTCAGGTCTTTGTTGGTGGCGGCGAGTAGCCTGACGTCCACTTCTTTTGTGACTTCGCCTCCGACCCTCTCGAACTGGCCCGTTTCTATTACTCGAAGCAGCTTCACCTGCACCTGCAGGCTCATTTCCGACACCTCGTCAAGGAACAGTGTGCCCTGGTGCGCCATCTCGAATCGTCCCTTTCGTGTATACAGCGCGCCGGTGAACGAGCCCTTGTCATGCCCGAAAAGTTCACTCTCGAGCACGCCTCCTGCAAGTGCGGCACAATGAAGCACCGTAAACGGCCCGCCCTTTTGCGGGCTTAACCGGTGGACGGCCTGTGCCACCAGCTCCTTGCCTACTCCGGTCTCTCCGCAGATGAGGACCGTAGCGGTTGAAGGCGCCACGTCCCGGATGGTGCTGAACATCTTGCGCATTTCCTTGGTGTTGCCTATAAACTCCTGGAATGCGTTCTTTTTCTCCAGCCGCACCTTCAACGCCTCATTCTCTTTCAGTAGCAGCTGTCTCTCGCCTATCTTCTTCAGGGTTCTCTTCAGGGCGTCTATGTTGAGGGGCTTGGTCAGGTATTCCTCCGCGCCCCTCTTTATCGCGGCGACGGCGTTTTCGATAGAGCTGTAGGCGGTCATTATGACTATCGGTATCTCTGTGTCTTTCTTCCTTATTTCATCGATAAGCGATAGCGCGCCCAGTCCGGGCAGCTTCATGTCGGACAGGACGATGTCGTAGTGCTGGGTCTCCATCAGGGCGAGGGCCTCGTACGCGGAGATAGCCCCGCTGGTCTCATAGCCCTCGCGCTGGAGCAGTTTTAAGAGGCCGCTCAGGGAGTTCTTGTCGTCTTCTACTACCAGTATCCTTTGATGGTTCTTCATCTGTTCTTGTCGGACAGCGGGAGCTTTATAAGAAATTCTGCGCCCCTGCCCGATGAGCTGCAGGAGAGGGCGCCCCCGTGGGCCTGGATTATATTGTGCGCCGTCGGCAGTCCGATTCCCGTACCGTTTATCTTGCTGGTATAGAACAGGTCAAAAATGTTCTCCTTCTCATCCTCCGGGATCCCACATCCCGTGTCCCGGGCCGTTATCTTGACCTGGTTGCCGTCTCTTGCGGCAGTGAGCGTGAGCGTGCCGCCGTCCGGCATCGCTTCAAAGGCGTTCAGGACTATGTTGAGAAGGGCCTGCTTCAGCTTTCCACTGTCAACCATGACATGCGGGAGGCTCTCCTCGACCGTCAGTTCTATATTCACCCCGTTGAGGTCCGCCTGGGCAGCCACCAGTTTTATGAGGTTCTGCAGGACAGGCCCCAGTGCCTGACTCTTCAGCACAAGCTTGTCCGGCCTGGCGAATTTGAGGCAGGTGTCCACTAGGTCGTTGAGCCGTGACACCTCTTCCTTTACTTTGGAGATTATTTCAGGTATGTCGCTCTGAGCCAGTTTCTTGTCTGCGGCAATTTCATGCTCAACCAGCTGCATCTGTATCTGGATGGCATTGAGCGGGTTTTTTATCTCATGTGCCAGTTCGGCGGCCAGTTGCCCCATGGTGGCAAGGGTCTTTGTATGCAGAAGCTCTTCGGAATATTTCTTCTTCTCGCTTATGTCTTGGAAGGAGGAGATGATGTATTCTATGTTGCCGTCGTCGCCCTTTATAGGGAAAACGGTGGCCTCTACCCAGCGGTTGCCACCGTTGTTCGTGCATATCAGGAGTTCTCTCGCTACCCTGGCGACCTCACCGTTGATTACCCTCATACCCGGACAGAGTTGTTCGGTAATGGGCTTGCCGCTGGCGGTGTGGCATCCGTACACCAGGTCACATCTCTTTCCCTTGATGTCCTTCCAGGGCCAGCCCGTAATCCTTTCAAAAGAAGGGTTTACGGCGATTATCCGCCTGTTGCGGTCCTGTACCATGAGGCCCACGCCCGCATTCTGCCAGACACCCTCGAGTAGGTTATTGTTCCAACCGCCGATCATACAAATTCCTCAATTAGTTTTTGATTATACCCTATGACACAAAGTACTTGCAACAGAAACATGGTGTATTGTGGGGTGTTTTGAGCCTGCGGGGTTTTTTGCGGTTACATTAATGCCGGACGGTGAATTCGTTCAGCCGCCTCTGGCCTCCGGAAGAGTGCATGCGGGCCGACAGGGCTGACCCGTAGGGGCTGTGGCGCGGTGTGGGCGGTACGGAAGCCTGCTCCATAGGCAGGGCCTAAAAACAGACTGCCCCCCGGCGTCCGCATATGTCAGTGGTACGGGACACTTATATCAGAAGCTCAGTCTCTCAGTCAACCACCTCAAAACCGAAGGTATAGACCTTTATTAGTCCGTTTATTTCCAGTGGCATGATCAGCTTTATCCTGGACCCCGTCGCGTATTTCGATGGATAGATTAAGATTTCCTGGAACCCGGACGGAAAAGGCTTTATGTATTCGCTAATCGACGACCCTGGAGGCACGATGGTGGGGTCTATATGGGGATGGGTCGTGGTCGCGTGAGCCGTCTTGGTTCTCATCTTCTGGGTATCTTCAGTGCTGTTGAGAACCCAGTGTGTCTCACCCTCCGGGTCTCTCAAGATAGTCTCATCCCATATTATTCCCAGGGGTTGCTGGGTCCTGTTCCATAGGGTGAATTCTATCCGCCTCTGGGTGACGGTAAAGCGTACCTTGATGTTTTCGTCGGCGAATACGAGTTGGTCGCTGTGCGTGGGCTTGGTCAGCTTTAAGGTATGTTCGCCGGGGGCCTTCTCAATTGCTTCGCAACCGGCGACGACAATCAATAACAGCAGGAGCGCGAAAGGAAGGTAAATATTTCTAAGCATATACGTTACCCTGTCAGGTTTGGAGCCACACCACCCCTTGGAAGGAAAGGATACCAGAGTTGCCCCGAAAAGCAAGCAAATTTCCATCGTTTATTGTCGCAGGTTCGGAGTCCCGCTTGTGCCGGGTCTATTTCTGCACATCGAGCGTGGCAGAGGCCTCTGCCATATCCACTATGGGGATGGTAGGGGCCTTATCGCCCAGTAGCGCCACGGCCAGCCACTGTGGGGCGCTTCTGTAGTGAAGCACGGCCTTTAGCTGCAGTGGCAGCTTTGTGTCCCCGGGGACAAGGAAAGCGTATTTCTCGACCATCTGTCCCTTTGTAGGTATTCGGTGGTCGGAAATGATGTGGTCGGCCTCCCACACATCTAAGGTCGGTTTTCCGTCTTTGTCGCCGAAAACGGTGTGATATACCACGGCGTCTTCGTCAAGATGGCCTTCGCCGTCCAGATAGCCAGAGTGATAGACCTTCTTTCCATCTGCGTCGATGACGGTTACCTCCAGCCATGCCTGACGGACCTCTGTTAGTCCTGTAGGTATGTAGTGGCCGGCGCCGACGTTTTCCACAAGTATCCTGGCCCGAAGGATTTCCCCGGGTTTTACCGTGGAGGCGGTCAGTATCTCAACCGTGGCGGCGTTCTTGAGCCTCTCTTCCGCCATCTTTTGTCTCTCCGGGTCCGGGGCTGACGGTCCCAGAACCAGGCTTGTGCCACCAACGAAGTAGTGGGTCCAGATGTGTGGTCTTTCCAGACCTCCAACAATCTTGGTCGCGGCGAAGCCCGGATTGTCGGGCCTCTCGGTGGAGCCTGTGGCCGGCACCCCCGGCCTCTGCCGCATGTGGCAGTCCTGGCAGTGCACCGTGGTCTCCGGATTGCCGGTATTGTAGGGTCCCAGGCGCCATTCAGTGTAGGTCTGTTCCACTGCCAGCCTGCTTCCCGCGTGGGAGACGTCGTGACAGGTACCACAGAACTCCGAGCGTGTGTGCAGCTCGGAATACTCGGTCTTGTGGTTGGTCTCGGGGCAGTCGTCAAACGGGCCGCGTTTGGTGCCGAAGTCCATCTTGTCCGCGTCACCGGGGTCCAGAATGAACGGTGCGTTACCTATACCGGCGGTGGCCTTTATGGAGTGACAGAAGTCACAAAAGATGCTTTGCCTGCTGGCCTCGCTTGGTATCGGGGCCTGTCCGCACTCCCATTTACCGGAGGTGAAACCCACGGGGGTATGACAACGGACGCAGGAGTCCATCACCGCGTTCTGCTCGTCGTCCTTGGCCTCATCACGCCCTTTTTTATAGAGGGCCTGAAACAACGGGTCGGCCCATGCGTACGCGTGGGTGGAACCCTTCCACTGCTTGAAGATGTCCGTGTGGCATGCGCTGCATATCAAAGGCGAAAAGAACCTGCTCTCCGGTATCTCGCCGAGTCCCGTAATGGGTTCGTCAACCATGTTCGCAGGCCGGTCCCGCCTTGGCAATTGCCAGCTCGGGGCCCATTCCTGGGCGTACAGTTCCACGGCGATACCAGATAGAACAAGGCCTGCCAGTAGGAGACAAAACACCACTGTGGCCTTTATATTAAATGGGTTTCGCTGACCGTTCATTGTATGTAGACGATTTAAAGTATGCGGAATTTTCCGGTAGACTTCAAAGAGGTTCATTGTCAGATGAAGTGTATTTAAATGCAAGCACTAAAGAAAGCATGGCAAAGAAGCTGGGGTGGAGAAGGTGGCTTAGGCACGGCAGGTTGGCGCCCGATGGCGCGCCGTTAGTCTACAACCCTTAATCCGGTCGTTTTAACGCAGTGCGCCAGCCTGAGCCTTGAATATTTTATTTGCAAAGCTGAAATAAAATGAAGGATACTGTACATATTAAAGACGTAACACAAAAGAGGCAACCGGGCGGTACACAGTTTTGTCATGCTTCGGTAATACATATTAGTATGAAATCACAAATAATCTTGCGTGTAAGGGAATAAACAAACCATGAGCGGTGTGACTGAAATCGGTGCAGGTACCGTATTATACAGGCCCGAATACCGCCGCCTGGATAACGGAAGGAACGGGAACCATGTGCTCATTGACCCTGAGGGGCCGAACTGGATAGGGACCGACATAAGGGGTGAGGAGATACTGGGGTTCTACGACGGCCGTAGCACATTCGGTGAGGTGGTCAGGAGATATTCCGCAAGTCACGCCGACCTGGAGCCCTCAAACGCCTGGCTCCACGTGCATTCATTTACAAGAGACGCCCTCCGTAGCGGGTTTCTGTCCGCCGGTCCTTTTGAAAGAAGTCCGTACAGGGGCAGAGATGCATACCTGAAACTGGACAAGCTGAACGCCCTGTGGATACACACAAACGATTCGTGCAACCTCTCGTGCGCTCACTGCCTGGTAGACTCTTCGCCGTCGGGCGATAGCGGCCTGCCCGCCGGGAAGATTATTGGCGTCATAGATGAGGCGCGCAGGCTTGGCACCACTCAGTTCTACCTGACCGGGGGTGAGCCTCTCCTCAGACAGGACTTCTTTGAACTGGTGGAACACATCCTCAGCATTGACGGCTCAAGCGTTACGGTGCTTACAAACGGCACATTGCTGGACGACGGTAGACTGCTGAGGCTTCAGGGGTTTCCTGCCTCACGGTTTCACCTGCAGGTCAGTCTGGACGGCTCAAATCCGGACGTAAATGATCCCGTCAGGGGAAAAGGGAGTTTTTCCAAGATTGTCGACGGCATCAAACAGTCCGTGGACTCGGGCATCAGCGTAACAGTGTCAACGGTAATCACGTCACGTAACGTGGAAGACGTCTGGCTGACGACAAAGCTGCTTCCCTCACTGGGCGCGCGCAATCACCACCTATTGTTCATGCATCATAGAGGAAGGTCTCTTGAAGGCCAGACGGAGGGCCAGGCGTCGTTCGAACCTGTGCCGGTACCCAGGCTTGTCGAGGCCGTAAGCAGGGCGAGACAGGCGGGACTCGACAACGGGGTGACAGTGGACAACCTTTCTTTTCTGCGAATGCGCGTGGACTCACCAAGGTATACGAAGCATGACCTGAGCAACGCATGCTGGGACAGTTTGTGCCTGTACTCAGACGGCCATATCTATCCTTCCGCCGCGTTGGCGGGATACCGGGACCTGTCCTGCGGGCAAGTAGACGCGGACGTGACCACACTGGAAGAGATATGGAAGGGTTCGGACGTCTGTAGAGATTTTAGACGCGCCAGCCTGCCCAATAAACAGGTCTGCGATAAGTGCGAGATACGGTTTATATGCGGGGGTGGCGACATCGAGCACTCATACCTGTATTCCAGCACGGCCGGTCGGCATAATGAAGATAATAAAGGCAATAATGAAGGTCGTCTGCCCCACCTCTTGTCAATGGACCCTTATTGCGGGCTCTACAAGACCATGATACCTGAGATGATGCATGACCTGGTTGAAAAGGCCAGCGGCAACGTTAACAGGGAATCCGGGTTTAATGCCCCCGGAGTCCTCAGGGGCAGGGGAGAGGGCGCGGCGTCTTCGGCGTGCGGCGCCGGTGGCGGCTGTGCGGGTGACGACAGCGCCGCCGCCAGTGAGGGCCTTGACGTGAGGACGCTGAGCTCAAACTGTGTGCTTTCGGCCGCAGAGGATACGCCGAGGCGCGCGGTGCGGGAGTTTTACGCCG
>JAUVQR010000192.1 GCA_030598065.1 Planctomycetota bacterium
CGTTTGAGATGAGCACGCCGTCCGGCTCCATGGACAGCACTTCACCGGGGCCGGTAGACGCGGGGACCACCGTCACCCTGGCCCCCAGCCGCTCAAGGCTGTTCAGGATGTTGTATTTCACGCCGCAGTCGTACACGGCGATGTGGAAACGGGCGTCTTTTGTTTCTTTTCTTGCGGCGGTGGACCAGTCGTATATCCTTGAGGTGGTGACTTCCTTGACCAGGTCTTGGCCGACCAGGCCGGGCGTCTCTTTTGCTTTTGCGTGCAGGCTTCTCGGGTCGAGGTCTTCGGTTGATATCACGCCCACCTGTTCGCCGTGGTCTCGTATGTGGCGGGTCAGCGCGCGGGTGTCCAGCCCCTGAATGCCGACTATGCGATGCGCCTCAAGGAACGTGCCCAGACTCGCCTTTGAGCGCCAGTTGCTTGGGTAGGGGCAGTATTCTTTGACTATGAAACCGTTCAGGTGGAGCTGTGACGATTCGTTGTCTTCGAGGTTTATGCCGTAGTTCCCTACCAGCGGGTAGGTGAGGGTGACGATCTGTCCCTTATAGGAGGGGTCGGTCAGTATCTCCTGGTATCCCGTAAGGCCTGTATTAAAAACAGCTTCCGCCCCGGTCTCTCCCTCTGCTCCAAAAGACCATCCTTCATAAAGGGCGCCATCGGCGAGTACTAGCAGGGCCCTTTTCTTCATGCTGTTGTGGTGTGGGGGGTCATCATGTCCTAATCAGGCCAATACTATCTCGACCGTGAGGCCGTGTCAAGGGGCGGGCTTTCTTACCGACGGATTGTATAGTTTCTTTTCTTGGAAGATTCGTTCACAAGCGCGCGTAGACGGTCGTAGACGGTAATGGTATTCGGCCTTGACAGGAGGTGTTATATTAATGTTTAATATCTTTTACGTTTTTTCTGGACAGATACTTAACTTCGTGCGGGAAACTCACATGACATTAGCCAACAAGGTGACTATACTGCGGATTGTTCTCGTTCCGTTTCTCGTTATTTGTCTCTGGGAGACCGTGAACGCCGAATGGTGGCGGTATCTCGCGGCCAGCCTGTTGTTTCTGGTCGGGATAGGCGACGTTGTTGACGGCTATCTGGCCAAGAAAATGAATGAGGTTACAAAGCTTGGCGCGCTCCTTGACCCGATTGCGGACAAGTTTGTCGTAATAGCTCTTTGTCTGGTTCTGTATTCGCATTATTGGGTGGGGCCGCATCTGCCGTTCTGGCTGTTCGCCGTTATCCTGGCCAGGGAGGCGTTTGTGGTCACCGGGTTCCTGTCGCTGTCTTTCACGAACGTGCAGATTGACCCCTGGCCCTGTTTGATAGGCCGCGTGAACAACAACGGGCAGCAGATTATGTACGGCTTTGTCATTTTGGGGCATGTCATGCCTGAGATATCAGTCAGGTTGATTCAATACGGCGTGGGTATTACTACAGTAATCTCTTTTTTGGCGTATATGTGGCTTTTCTTTGGCATACTGAAGCCGCGCCAGGGCGTTAAATCGGACGTAAGTCGTAGTATGCAGGAAGTGACCTGAGAGGAGTTTCTCAGATGGTATACAATTCAATTGAGTCGGTGTTAGAAGACCTCAGGCAGGGCAAGATGGTCGTAGTGGTTGACGACGCCAACAGGGAGGACGAGGGCGACATCACCATGGCCGCGGAGAAGGTCACTCCTGAGGCGATAAACTTTATGCTCAACCATGCCCGCGGCATTATCTGCCTCGCCGTATCGTCAGGCATGGCCGAGTCGCTTAATCTACACCCCATGGTCTCCAACAACGATGCGAAGTTTGAGACGCCTTTTACGGTGTCTGTAGACGCCAGAGACGGCATCACGACTGGTGTCTCCGCGGAGGACCGCGCAAAGACTATATTGACGGCGGTAAGTGAAGACTGCAGGCCACATGATTTGGTAAGGCCCGGCCACGTCTTTCCGCTCAAGTCCCGCACGGGCGGTGTCTTGGTAAGGGCGGGGCATACCGAAGGGGCCGTAGACCTGGCCAGACTTGCCGGCCTGCGTCAGGCGGCTGTAATCTGCGAGGTCATGAACTCTTCCGGGAAGATGGCCAAGCTCCCTGAGCTGAAGAAGTTTGCCGAAGAGCATAATATAAAGGTCTGCACAATAGCTGACGTAATCAGGTACCGTCACAAGAAGGAACGCCTGATAGAAAAGAAGGTGTCGGTGAGGCTTCCCACAAAGTACGGGGAGTTTACCGTTCATCTATATCGCTCTCAAGTGGACGAGTACCTGCACCTGGCGTTCTGTAAGGGGGATATTGGAGTGGAGGGCGATGGTCCCGCCCCTCAGCACAAGGAACCGGTTCTGGTTAGGGTGCATGACGAGTGCCTCACCGGTGACATCTTCGCTTCGCTGAAGTGCGACTGCGGCGAGCAGCTGCACAGCGCCCTGAGCATGATTCAGGATGAAGGCAAGGGGGTGTTGCTGTACATGCGGCAGGAAGGCAGAGGCATCGGTCTTGAGAATAAGCTCCATGCCTATGTGCTCCAGGACAAAGAGGGGCTTGATACCGTTGAGGCAAACGAGAAGCTGGGTTTTGGGCCTGACAAAAGGGACTATGGTATAGGCGCCCAGATACTCAGGGACCTGGGCATAACAAAGATGAAGCTTCTTTCCAACAACCCCAGGAAGTTCAAGGGTCTTGCGGGTTACGGGCTGGAGATTGTGGAAAGGGTCCCAATCGTCGTTGCCCCGACTAAAGAAAACATACGATATCTCCAGACAAAAAAGGACAAGCTGGGTCATTTAATAGACGTGGTTTAGGGGGGGGGAGAACTGTAACATGACTACGATTCTTAAGTTTATCAATGACGACGAGGCCCTCAGGATTGCTTCAAACCTGGAGAAAGAAGGATACAATTTTTATATTGAAGCCTCCAAGCAGATAAAGAACGCCAAGGCGAAGCGGATGTTCAAACAGCTGGCGGAGGCTGAACAGAAGCATCTGGTGCACTTCGACGACCTCCGCGGAAGGCTGCATGCGAAGAAGGGGCAGATACCCTGGGGGGAAGACGATGAGCTGGTCAGCGCCTATATAAGAAGCCTGGTAGGCACAGGCGTCTTTACCGCTTCCAGCAAAAAGTCCTCCGCAAGCAAAAAGAATATTACTGAGGAACAGGCGTGCAGGATAGGCATTCAGACCGAGAGAGACTCCATATTGTTCTTTGACGAGGCGTCAAGGCTTTGCAGGGACCGCAGGGGCAGAAAGATGTTCAAGGCGCTTATTGACGAAGAGAAACAACACTTGACGGATTTGGCCCAACACCTGAAACATCTGAAGAGTAAGTAAACCGGTAGAGGAGGTAAGAATAGATGACAGAAGCTGGCGAAGTATATTACTGTGAGATATGCGGGGCTGAGGTGTCAGTGGTTACGGGTGGCGCGGGCACGCTTGTATGTTGCGACCAGCCGATGGCTCTAAAGCCGTAGAATTTTGCCCTTAGAGACCCCAAACCCCTCAGATACACCCACAAATTCCCTTCAACGAAGTGGAACGTCGTTGTCTACAATTAAGGTCTTTAGTCATTTCCGGTAGACAACGACCTTTACGGTCGTTGATGTTCCAGGTGTGTACAGCATCGGGTTTCCGTACCCGACGTTGTTTTTGGTGTAATAATGGGCGACCCGGCGGGTCGCCCCTACATAATTCCTTGAGCAGAGTAAACCCCACCATTTTGTCAAACTTGAAAAAATGAAAAATTTATTCTGCTATAAATCATTTCGGACTTAGGTCCCTTC
>JAUVQR010000218.1 GCA_030598065.1 Planctomycetota bacterium
GGCTGTCAGTATGGCGTCTTTGACCGTCTCCGACGCGATGTCCGCCTTGCAGCCGATGCCGATTATCAGGTCCTTCCTCGCCTCGGTGCCGGTGGTTATAACTACCTCACCGTGAAGTATATTGGACGCCTTCAGCGCAAGGTCGTTTGCCCCTCCCTCGTGACCGGAGAGTACGCTGATGCTAAACCTACCCACGTCGTCCACGGCCACCACCGCGGGGTCTGACAGCTTGTCCTTTACGTGTGGCGCTATGGCCCTGACCACTATGCCCATTGCCATAATGAAGACAAGGCCGTCGTACTTGTCAAAAATTTCCGCTACCCGTGGGCGGACCCCGCTTGAGAAGGGCCTTGCGTTGAGTCTTTTCCGGATATCGTCCCCGCACAGTCTCTCGGACACGAACAGGTCGGTGTTTTCACCGAGACCGGGCTGCAGCCGTTCTGCAACCTTCAGACCCCCCTCAGATAGGGCTATTATAGCTACCGGCATATGCTACCCCTTTGAAGTAGGCGCGGTGAGACTGGTCTTTCTTGATTTCTTGGATTTCCCGGATTTCTTGCTTTTCTTTAGTTTTGAGCGTTTGGTAATCTGCACCAGCTGATCCAATAACGAATAAAACACGGGCACCACCAGAAGCGTAAGGCACATAGAAGAGAACATACCGCCCGCCGCCACAATACCCATGCCCGCCCTGGCCTCAGCGCCGTAACCGAAGCCGATGGCAATCGGCAGCATCGCGAACATGGTCGAGAAGGCGGTCATCAGTATCGGGCGCATCCTGGTCTCTCCGGCCTCCAGGATGGCTGCCCTGACATCTTTGCCCTGCCGCCGTAACGTATTGGTATAGTCTACCAGCAGGATTGAGTTCTTTGAGACCAGCCCGAGAAGCAGTATCAGGCCAATCATACTGAAGGCGTTAAGGGTGTTCTGGGTGACCAGCAGCAGGCCGAACCCGCCCACAAAACTGAGGGGCAACGCCAGCATGACGGTCAAAGGGTGAATAAAGCTGTCGAACAGCGCCGCCAGCACCATGTAGGTTATGACCATAGACAGTACAAGCACGAATATCAGGCTGTTCATGGATTCCTTGAAGGTCTCGGCCTTACCGGAGAAGGCGAGAGTGTAATCGTCCGGCAGTATTTCCTTCGCTATCTCGTTGACGTCACTTACCGCCTCTCCCAGCGTCTTCTGGCCGTTGACAGTGACGAGGTTTGCGGAGATTATAAACGAGCGCTGCCGGTTTCTCCTGTTTATGACGTTAAAACCGGTCTCCTCCCTTATACTCACTATGTCCTTTAGGCCGATGATCTTCCCGTCTTTATTTCTCAGAGGCAGTTCGGCTATGTTTTGTGGCAGGTCCCTGAACGGTTCGGCCAGCCTTACGATGGTGTCGTATCGTTTGCCTTCGTGTTTATACTTGGCGTCAACAAGCTCGGCGCCGCCCATCAGGACCCTGATGGCGTCGCCTATCCCGGTGACGTCTACGCCCAAGTCGGCCGCTTTCTCTCGGTTGATGTCAACGTACACCATAGGGCGGCCCAGTTCCAGGTCCGAGTCCACGTCTATGATGCCGGGTATGTTGCGTAGACGTTTCTGGAATTCAGCGTCAAGCCTTTCCAGCTCCGAAAGCTCCGGGCCGGTGACGGCAAACTCCAGGGGCGAACCCCTCCTGGCGCCGAAGCTACGTTCAAATTCAATGGGAAAGGCAAAAACGCCGGGTATCTGAGAGAACTTTCTCCTGAGCACGGCTATAATCTCACTCTGGGAGTGCTTACGCTCGTTCTTCGGGACAAGGTGCACGAAGAAGATGCCCTTGTTCCCGCCCCCAAAGCCGCCGGCGGAAAAGAAGGACGTCACCTCTGGAGTTTCGTCAAGGACATAGCCTATCTTCTTCATCATCTGGTCGGTGTAATCGAGAGACGACCCTACGGGCGTCTTCACGCTTACCATGAACTGTGCGGTGTCGGTAGACGGCACCAGTTCCCTACCGACAAGTCCGGCAAGGAATATGCCGCCTGTCATACTGGCCGCGGCAATTATGCAGATAATAAACCTCCAGTTAAGGGCCCAGCCCAGCGCCTTTACGTAAATGCGTTCCAGGGCGACGAAGGCACGTTCAAAGAAGCGAAAGACCTTGTTTTGCTTGCCGCCGACCTCGACCCAGCGGGCGCAGAGCATCGGGGTGAGCGTTAGAGCCACGAAGGTAGAGGCGAAGACGGCCACCGCTACGGTCAGGCCGAATTCGTAGAGGAACCTGCCCACGATACCGCCCATAAATGCCACCGGGGTGAACATTGCCGCCATCACCACCGTGGTGGAAATGACCGCGAAGGCCACCGAACGGGTCCCGGTACTTGCGGCTTCAACGTGTTCCAGCCCCTTTTGTTCTTTGTGGCGAAAGATGCTTTCCAGGACCACCACCGCGTCGTCTATTACAACGCCAACGGCAAGACTCAGCGCCAGCAACGTCATGTTATTGAGCGTAAAGCCCAGGAAATACATAAAAGTGAAGGTCGTCAGAAACGAGATGGGGAGAGACAGAATGATTATGAGGGTGCTAAGCGGGTTTCGCAGAAAGAACAGTACTACTGCGCCCGTTATGAATATCGCGAGTATCAGCGCGTACTGCACGTCATTGATGGACGCTATGATAAAATCCCCACGGTCAACCGCGATATGCATGCTCATGCCCTCAGGGAGGTGGTCTTTGACCTGGTCGAAGACCCTTCTGACCTCCCTGGAAACGGAGACGGTATTGGCGCCTGACTGCTTCTTGATTCCCAGGCCCACCGACGGCTCCACGACGCCCGGGATGTGGCGGTAACGGCCTATCATGCCCCTGTCTTCCATGCCGAATTCGGCAAAACCGACATCCTTGAGCCTTATGGGCGCGCCGGAGCGGTATGCGATTATCAGGTTGTTGAAGTCTTCCGCCGTCTTTAGTTCCCCCATGGTCCTTATGGAGAGTTCGACCGCGTCTCTTTCTATAGTGCCGCCCGGCACCTCGCTGTGTTTCTTGCGTAATGCCTCTACGACCTCCGAGACGGTTATCTGCATGGCCTTAAGGCGGTTGGGGTTGAGCCATATCCGCATGGCTTTTTGGCGGGAGGCGCCTTCAAGAATAAGCCCTACCCCGGGAAGCACCTGAAACTTGGGTTTCAGGTCGTAGTGCGCGTAGTCGCTTAACTCTTGAAA
>JAUVQR010000228.1 GCA_030598065.1 Planctomycetota bacterium
CGAGACCTGGAAAGCCGGGAGATGGGCGTGCTCGACCTCTCACAGCCCCTCACCAGGGAGCGGTATCTTGAACGCTTTATGCGCCTTGGCCTTGACCATATCGTCGTAGACACGGGCGAGGCAGAGGGTGTATGGAGAGACAGGCTGGCAAATTTCTTCAATAAGCGGGCAAGAATAAGAAGGGCGGTCAGAAGATGAAAAGACTCTTTTTCGCGGTCCTTACTACCTCGGCGTTGATGTGTCTGCACCCAGACTACGTATCCGCCTACACCGAGTCCGGCACAAAGACCGCTCCCGAGCCTGCCCCACCCGGCGAAATCCTTACCCCATCTGAACAAAAACCCATAGAGATATGGACCTTTCCCAGCGCGCACCGGTTGGTAACGGGTAAGGCCCTGATACTGACCGTGCAAGTAATATGGCGGCTCGGCATAAACGTACAGCTCGACGACCTTGCCGGTGTGGACCTGTCGCCTTTCATAGTCGACCACGTAAGCATCGGAGAAAGGCAGATATTCGACAACGAGCGCGATTTCAGGGTCGTTCAGTATATTCTCTCCCTCCCGGAGGATTCAAAAGAGGGCAAGTATACGGTACCGTCATTTGGCGTCCCGTTTGTGGATGAGGTGGAGCAAAAAGAGGGGCTGGCCACTTCATCTCCTATAAGCGTGAAAAAGGTCCCGGTGGTTATAACCGGCAACGTGGATAGAGACGTCATCGACATCGGTGACGTTATACACTACAACATTACCATCCTCCACGAGGAGGATACGGAGATATTGCTGAAAAACCTCAAGGAAGTCGACTTCAAACCATTTGTTCTCTTACATTCCACGTTCCAACACGGGAAGGCGTCACGGTTAAGAAAGCTGACTATAGACTACTACCTGTCCATCTATGAAATGGGCGGCCCGAAGAGGAAGTACGAGATACCGTCACTCTCCGTGTTCCACTACAAGCCGGACCAACACAAAGGCGGCAAGGGCGGCATGATAGAGACTACAGAGGTTCGCACGCAGCCCATCCCTGTCGCAGTCAACAAGCTCCTTAAGACTGTAGACATCCCTCTGGAGGGGCAGAAGGGGCCGATGCTATACAAAAGGAGCGAGCTTTATTTCCAGGGCTACTTCGTGCTCTTCCTTGGTGCCTCCCTTCTCGTGCTGCTGGTAGCCCCGATGGGGCTCCGTCGTGTGAGGGACAGCCTCTTCCCTCCCGTAGAAGAACCGTCCAGGGCGCCCGAACTGGCGGCAGACGAGTTGCTGTCGCTTCTATCGTCCTTACGCTTCACCGGTGAAGAGGCCCAGGACAGGAAGCACCTGGAGGGAATAGACAAGGCGCTGAGGGCCTATCTGGGCTCGTTATCGGACCTGCCCGCTGACAGGGCCCTGGCAATCACCACCTCCGAGATGCTCACCAGGGTGCCTCCGGGGTTAGTTCCGCCCTCTAAGGAAATTCTACGGGGGTTAGACGTCATGCTTTTCGGCGAAAAAATCGAGAAGAATAAGGCCGAAGAACTGATAACCCGGATCGAAAAGATGCTCAGACCCGCGGAAGAAAACACATGAGCCTGGAAGAACCCCTATTCTTAGTCTTGATACCACTTGCGTACCTGCTTCTTCGCGCCTTCAGATGGCGCGGATACCTTGGTTATTCCAGCCTGCGGAGACTGCCCAAGGTTTCCATACCGAAGACCGTCGCCATACGGATGCCACGGACGTTATGGTTCCTGGCCATCACATTTACAATCATAGGGCTCTCCCACCCGCTCTCAGACCTGCAAGAAATAGAGGTAAACACCCAGGGGAAGGAAATAATACTGGTGATAGACACCTCCTTCAGCATGACAGGCCGAGCAATGGACGAGATAAAAGAAATAGTCACCGACTTCGCCAGGGGCAGGGCAAACGACCTTATCGGCATAACCATATTCGGCACAGACGCGGCACTGGTAGTGTTGCCGACCAGGGACTATACTCTACTTGAAAACTCAATAAAAAGGATCCACGCCTCTCAGGTGGGCTTTCAAACGGCTATTGGCGAAGGGCTTTTCACCGCGACCACCGCGCTCATAGAAGGAGACATGGGCGATAAATTTAGCATCCGGAGGTTGCGCAACAGCCTAAACATGCCGGAACTGGGTGACTACGCCGTGAAGGTGGCAAAAAACGTGGGTATGAAGAAGAACAGGGTCATAATCCTGTTCACCGACGGCATATACAACGTGGGCATAAACCCGGTACGTCCACTCAGGCTGATTGCGAGACTTGGCATAAAGGTCTACGCCGTCGGAGTCGAACCCTCGGGAGAGACCGGCGTGGAACCCGAACTGGCGGCCGAGAGGATTGCGCAGCTCAAAAAAAGCGTGGCCACCACAGGAGGCAGGTACTTCATGGCCACCGGAGAAGTCATAACGGGACCACACTTCAACAAGGAGGATTATGAGCAGGTCGCCGAATTCTATAAGGAAATTGATTCACTGGAGAGTGACAAGATTTTACTGGAGAGGACAACCAGCAAAAAGGACCTCTACTTCTATCCGGCGCTGCTCGGACTGGTATGCGTCATAGGGATGGTTACGGTAGAGAACATCTGGATAAGGATACCCTGAGGTATATAGAAGAGGTAGATAGAAAATGAACAGCTTATACGTCATAAGAGGAGTCGTGGCTCTTTTGTGCATCTGCCTTATAGTCTATGGTATGGGGGTGCGCAACTGCTGCCTTCTGACGGACAGGGCCAAGGATGACATCTTGATGGGCAGGTACGATAAGGCCCTTGAGAGTCTTGACAGGGCGAGGAATACCACGCTTAACAAGTTATTTAATCTACTGGGTAAAGAAGACTTACGGCTGGAATACAACACCGGTGTCGTTCTTACCCTGCTGGAGAAGAAGGCGGAGGCGGCGGCCAGATTCGAGAAAGCCTCCGCGTCAAGCGACCCCGTCCTCAAGGCGAGGTCCACGTGGTCGGCGGCGGTGCCAGGGGAGCTGTTTGGCGTCAGATGATGGCCGACATTTACAACCTTAAGATTATGAAACCGAATTATCTCGAGGAGGCCACCTCG
>JAUVQR010000303.1 GCA_030598065.1 Planctomycetota bacterium
CTGACCCACGACACACTCGCCTCCGAAAGGGAAGTGGTGAAGGAAGAGAGGCGGCTGCGCGTAGACAACTCGCTCTACGGCACGATGGGAGAGGCAATCTACGAAACTGCCTTCACCGTACACCCCTACCGATGGCCGGTGACCGGGTGGATGTCCAACCTTGACGCCATAACGCTGGAAGATTGCAAGGAATACTACCGCACCCACTACGCGCCGAATAACGCGACTATAATACTGGTGGGGGACGTAGACACTCAGGACGCGATATCAACGGTCGGGAAATATTTTGGTGGAATACCGCCCGCAAAACGGCCTGAAGTGACGATACCGACGGAGCCTCTTCAGATAAAGGAACGGCGGAAAGACGTCCGCGTCGACACCCAGTCCCCCTGGCTGGCCGTCGCTTACCACATCCCAGAGGGCTCTCACAGCGATATCCCCGTGCTGGAGCTGATAGGCAACATACTGACCGACGGGCACAGTTCCCGGCTCTACCGGAAGATTATCCAGCAGGACCAGGCCACAATGGACGTCTTTACCTCAGTGGCCACCAACAAGGACCCGGGGCTGTTTATCATTACGGTCCGTAGCATAAAACAGGGACATACACCGGATGAGATGCTGTCTGTAATAGGCGAAGAGCTTGAAAGGCTCAGGACCGAAGAGGTGGAGGGGCGCGAGCTGGAAAAGGCGAGAAATCAGATGGAGACCGATATGGTCTTCAATCTGCAGACAAATTTTGTCAGAGGCCTGCAGATAGGCTTCAGCCTGACCAAGACCGGAGACCCGCTGGGTTTCCTTAAAGACCTGGAGAGATACCGCAGCGCGACGGCGGACGACATACGGAGGGTGGCGGAGAAATATTTCGTCATGGGGAACAGGTCTGTCGTGAAGCTGCTGCCAAAAGAAGAATAAGGTAAGGAATGGATGCCGATTGCCCATGTCATTCTGAGTGGCGTGGGGGCATCCGCCTGAGACGGACAATGTCCCCCTACCAAAACATTGTAGTGGCAGAGTTTACTCTGCTAAACAAATTATGTAGGGGCGACCCGCCGGGTCGCCCCTACAACAAGTGTAACGTGCCAGCAAGCTGCCACGTTAGACGTGCGAGATAAACTCGCACGCTACATTATGGATAGAGGCTGCCTCAGGTCTTTAGGCCTGCGGAGTGACACAGAAAGTAGAAAAAAGAAGACGAAGACAATAAAATGCTTATAAGCCGCTGCATAGTCGTAACGTTCATGGTTCTTTTCCTGATGCACCTAACTGTGGACACGGGCCCGTGTGCCGGTGAGGGCCTGCCATCTATAAAATACCAAAAGACGACACTGGATAACGGGCTCAGGGTCATCATCGTCGAGCACCACGAACTGCCTACCGTGGCGATAGAGCTGCTGGTAAGGGCGGGCTCGGTGAACGACCCGCAGGGAAGGCCGGGGCTTGCCTATCTGGTGGCGCAGTTGCTCCGTGAAGGCACGGATTTAAAAAGTTCGCTGGAGATATCCGAGGAGATTGACTTCATAGGCGGCACCCTGCGCGTGGAATGTGACTACGACTCAACGTCCGCCGGGACGACGGCCCTGGCCAAACACTTCCGGACCGTGTTTGAGATGCTCTCCGATGTGACGAGACACCCCGCGTTCCGGCCGAAGGAGGTAGAACTTCAGCGCGACAAGGCCATAACGTCTATAAATAGAGAACGGGACAACAAAAGAACCATCGCCCGCAGGCATTTCGCCGAGATGCTATACGGCACACACCCCTATAACCATCCGCCTATCGGCACGGCGGATGGCCTCAGGTCAATCACCGCAGAAGAAATCGCTCAGTTTCACAAGCGCTACTATCTGCCGAACAACTCCATACTGACGGTGGTCGGCGACGTAGAACCCGCGGAGGCGCTTGCGGCCGTAGAGGAGGTCTTTGGCAACTGGAAGCGGGGGGAGGTCCAGAGACCCACGTTACCGCCTGTGCCCAATATAGACGGTTACAGGATACGCCTGGTGGACAAACCCGACCTCACCCAGACGGAGATACACGTCGGACACCTGGGCATCAAGCGCACGTCACCGGATTATTTTTC
>JAUVQR010000156.1 GCA_030598065.1 Planctomycetota bacterium
GGGGAAGGTCATAGCCGTGGGTGAGGGAAAGACCCTGGAAAACGGCAAGACGGTTCCCCTTGCCGTAAAGAAGGGAGACAACGTGTTCTTCAGCCAGTACGGCGGCACGGAGGTGACCGTAGACGGGAAAGAATACGTCATAATGAGAGAATCAGACATCTTGGCAAAGATAGGTTGACAGACAATATAGAAGTCTCAGGGACATATTTCTTAATAAAAGAGGTACTCAGCTACCAGGATGTTTTAGAAAGAGGGAGGAGAACAGGTGGCAGCTAAACAGCTACTTTACGACGTTGATGCCAGGAAGAAATTGCTTCAAGGTGTAAAACAGCTGGCCGACGTCGTCAGGGTGACCATGGGTCCCACCGGCCGTAACGTCATACTTGAGAAAAGCTTTGGTTCCCCGTCCGTCACCAAAGACGGCGTCACGGTGGCCAAAGAGGTGGAACTTGAAGACCCCTTCGAGAATATGGGGGCGAAACTGGTGAACGAGGTTGCCTCAAAGACCAGCGACACCGCCGGTGACGGGACTACTACGGCGACTGTGCTGGCAGAAGCCATTTTCCGGGAAGGCATTAAGTGCATTACGGCAGGCGCCAGCTCTGCGGCAGTCAGGCGCGGCATAGACAAGGCGGTAGCTATAGTGGTAGAGGAGATTGAAGGCCACGCCAAGGCGGTTAAGGGACACGCTGAAATAGCGCAGGTGGGCACAATATCGGCAAACAACGATTCCTCCATCGGAGACCTGCTGGCCGACGCCATGGAAAAGGTCGGCAGAGACGGGGTTATTACCGTTGAAGAGGCCAAGGGCATAGAGACTCAGCTTGAGGTGGTAGAGGGGATGCAGTTCGACCGGGGCTATATCTCCCCGTACTTCATTACCAACGCCCAGAAGATGCTGGTGGAGTTTGAGGAACCGTACATACTGATACACGAGAAAAAAATCTCCTCGATGAAGGAACTGGTTCCGATACTGGAAAAAATCTCAAGCAGCGGCAAGTCCCTGCTGATAATCGCAGAGGACGTAGAGGGAGAGGCCCTGGCCGCCCTGGTCGTTAACCGCCTCAGGGGTGTCCTGTCGTGTTGCGCGGTGAAGGCCCCGGGTTTCGGTGACAGGCGCAAGGCCATGCTGGAGGACATAAGCATACTGACCAAGGGAAGGGCCGTTACCGAAGACCTGGGCGAGAAGCTTGAGGAGCTGGACATCGCTGAGCTCGGGCGCGCAAAGAGGATTACGGTGGACAAGGACACGATTACCATTATCGGCGGTTACGGCAAGAAGGCCGATATACAATCGCGAATCACCCAGATAAGGAACCAGATAGAGGCGTCCACCTCAGACTATGACAAGGAGAAGCTTCAGGAGAGGCTGGCCAAGCTGACCGGCGGGGTGGCGGTCATAAAGGTAGGCGCCGCGACCGAGGCCGAAATGAACGAGAGAAAGGCCCGTGTTGAGGATGCGCTTCACGCCACCAGGGCCGCCGTTGAAGAGGGCATTATACCGGGAGGCGGTGTCGCCTATGTGAGAACCATCCCCGTACTTGAAGAATCCCGGAAGAAATTCAGGGGCGCTGAGAAGATGGGCCTTGACATCGTCATCAGGGCGCTGGAGGCGCCTATGCGTCAGATTGCCGAGAACACCGGCCAGAACGGCGCGGTTGTGGTAGAGACCGTGAAGGGCATGAAGACCAATATGGGTTTCAACGCAAATGCCGGCAACTACGTGAATATGGTGGAAGACGGCATTATAGACCCTACTAAGGTCTCGCGTATCGCGCTTCAGAACGCCGCCTCCATAGCGGGACTGATGCTGACCACGGAGGTAATGGTGACCGAGCTTAAGGAAGAAGAGGAAGAAGGGGCCGTGGCGGTCGAGGGTGCGGTGAAATAATTCGCTTAAACGGGTTTTTTGCAATATCCGCTTCTAATGAAAAGGCTACTTTGTTTTGGTGAATCAAAGTAGCCTTTTTTATTTGGAAACTGTAGAGCTGTGCATTTGACATGCGCATGAATTTCAAAATGTCATTCTGGGGGAATGAGAATGACCGAAATCATGCCTGAGGCAGATTCGCCTTCGGCGAAAATCTCTGGTGTTGTAGCGGCAGAGTTTACTCTGCATAGTGTTGAGTGTCAGTGTGGCCTCTCGCTGCCGTGAATAAACCCCCTTGCATTTTGCACTTGCTAAAAATATAATGAAACATTGGAAAAACGTTTTGCACTATTTTTTTTAATCTTTGTTCTATAAGGACTTATGGCTAGGGCTGCAGAAGAGGAATATTACCGCATCCTTGAAGTGGACAAGGGGGTCTCACAGGAGGAGATAAAGAAGGCCTATCGCAAGATGGCCCTCAAATATCATCCCGACAGAAACCCGGGCGACAAGAGCGCCGAGCAGCAGTTCAAGAAGGCTGCGGAGGCGTATGAGATACTGGGTGACGCTGAGAAGCGGAAGCGCTACGATACGTACGGGCGTGAGGGCGTTAGGGGGTCTGAGGCACACTTCACGTCGTTCGAGGACATCTTCGAGCACTTTAGCGACGTCTTTGGCGGCGGCACCATCTTTGAAGAGTTCTTTGGCGCGCAGGCGCGCGGCCACACGGCGCGGCGCCGGGGCGCGAGCCTCAGGGTAGACATAGAGGTAGACCTCCGTGAGGTGGTCACCGGCGTGGAAAAGACTATAGGCCTGAACAGGCGTGAGCCCTGCGGCACCTGTTCCGGCACCGGCGTCAGACCGGGTACGTCACCCAAGAAATGTTCCGCCTGCGATGGTAGGGGGGAAGTCCAGCAGTCTCAGGGGTTCTTTGTCCTGCGTACGACGTGCGTCAAGTGCGGTGGTCGTGGCAGTATAATCGAGCACCCCTGTCAGGTGTGCCACGGTAACGGGCACGTTACAAAAAGGCACCACATCAAGGTGCGAATTCCACCGGGCGTTGAGGATGGCGTGCGACTGCGCGTTGGAGGTCAGGGAGAACCCGGTGAAAACGGCGCGCCGAGCGGTGACCTGTATTGCGACATACACGTCAAGCCGCATACAATCTTTAAGAGACGAGGTAAAGATATAGTATGTGAGGTGCCCGTGGGTTTTGCCCAGGCGGCCCTTGGCTGTGATTTGGACGTCCCTACACTGAAGGGTACCGCCATCAAGGTTAAGATACCCAGGAGTACACAGTACGGCGACATTATCACGGTGAAGGGTGAAGGCCTCCCCTCAATACATGGATGGGGCAAGGGTAGCCTCCTGGTACAAATAGTGGTTGAGACCCCGTCTGGGCTCACGGAGAAACAGGAAGAACTCCTTCGGGAGTTCGCAAGCACTGAGAACAAGAATCTGAATCCAAAGCAGAAGAGCTTTTTACGTAAGGTTAAGGAGCACTTCAGGTAATGACCGGTAAGGAAGAGAAAAAAAGGGAAGAAGAGATAACAGCCGGGGGCGAGCCGGTCCCTGAGGGTGAAAAGGCCGGGGCCGAAGAGCTTACGGAAGAGGAATATACGGAGCTCAAGAAAAAGGCCGAAGAGCGTGATGAGTATCATGACATGTTCCTCAGGGCGAAGGCGGATTTCCAGAACTATCAGAAGAGGGCGAGGAAAGAGGCGGAAATGCTGAACCGCCTGGCGGTCCAGGACGTGCTCAATGCCCTTCTGCCGGTCCTTGACAATCTTGCCAGGGCGCTGAAATCCGTAGGAGGACCTGCAGGAGAATCCGCGGGAAAGTCTGCCGTAAAATCTGACGCACAGTCACTGGATAAATTCCTTCACGGCGTGGAACTCATTCAAGACCACTTCATGAAGGCCCTCAGCGGTCTTGGTGTCAAGGCGATACATTGGCAAGAGGGCCAGGTGTTTGACCCTGAACTACATGAGGCCGTTATGGAGGTCGAGAACAACGGTTTACCTCATCATACCGTGCTGGAAGAGATAGAGCAGGGCTTCTTCTTGCACGATAAGGTCCTGAGGCCTGCGAAGGTAAAGGTCTCCAGAAGGGCTGTTAATGAGGTCGGGGAGGAAAAGGCTAAAGAAGGCAATGTAGGCGGATTAAAGGCGGAAGGAAAGGGTGACGGGCCCGCAGGGATGGCGAAAGAGGGTCCGGAAAAGGCCCTGGAATAACCACCGGATGGCCCTCATACGGGGGAGCATGTGCGCCGCGGAGCGGTAAGCGGCGCTCGTGTCGTGTACGGGGACGGAGCCGGGGACGGACGCATCGGCCGGCGCGTCCGTTTATGTGGCGTTTGCCTCCCCCCTCTTTTTGGTCCTTTGGTACGTACAGGGTGACGATAATGCCCAAGATAGAATGCAGGAACTGCGGAAAGGGGTTGTCTTATGAGTCCACCGACGAACTCCCCTTTTTCCCTTTCTGCTCCGAGCGTTGCAAGCTGATAGACCTGGGCAAGTGGGTGGAAGGAGAGCACAGGATAGAGGAACCGCTAACGCCGGAC
>JAUVQR010000121.1 GCA_030598065.1 Planctomycetota bacterium
AGTGTCTCTTTCACCGCCCTGGAAGAGGAATAAGGTCCAAAATAAAGCGCGCCGTCTTTCTTTACCGCGCGGACTATCTGGGGGTGCGGGTATTTCTTGCGCATATCCAGCCTTATACTTACATAGGTCTTATCGTCTCTTAAGAGGACGTTGTAGCGTGGCTTGAACTGCTTAATCAGGTTGTTTTCGAGTATCAGGGCCTCTTTTTCCGTGTCGGTCAATACGATGTCGATGTCCGCCACCGCCTTTATCAGGTGGGCGACCAGCGCCCTGCCGTCTCCTCCCTTACTAAAATACGTCCTGACGCGGGCGTGCAGGTTTTTCGCCTTGCCCACGTAAATAACCCTGGAGCGAGTATCCTTCATCATGTACACGCCGGTGTCCGTGGGCAGTGTCTCTAGTTTCTTTGCCAGATTCATATTATTAGATTAGCCAAAATCCTTAACGAAGACAATTCAATGCCCGGCAATATTATATCAGAGAAGGATGCCAGCTTCTATATGATGCATGCAGATACGTCTATGCGGCTGTTTTTTGTGTATTGTTGGTTGTGAAAAATCTTTGACTTGCGCAGGCGCCGCTGGTAGCATTGCTTACCAATGAGGGGCACACACCAGCCAACAACTGGGCCTTAATGGGTCTGTCGCTAATTGACTGGGTCATTATAGGCGGCTACTGCGCCCTGTCCCTGGGCGTCGGAGTCTACTTCTCCCGCCGCGCCGGCAAAGACATCCGCGAGTTCTTCATCTCCGGCAGCACGCTGCCCTGGTGGCTGCTGGGCACCTCCATGGTCGCCACCACCTTCGGCGCCGACACTCCCCTTGCGGTCACCGAGTACGTCCGGAACGACGGCATATGGCGGAACTGGTTCTGGTGGAACGTTGCGCTGGGCGGGTTGCTGGGCGTCTTTCTGTTCTCAAGGCTCTGGCGCCGTGCGGAGGTGCTGACCGACAACGAGCTGATAGAGATGCGGTATTCCGGCAGGCCGGCCATGATCTTGAGGGCGTTCAAGGCGGGATATTTTAGCACGATATACAATTTTGTGGTGATGGGCTGGGTCATACAGGCGATGGCCACCATCCTGCAAGTGGTGTTGGGAATTCCCGCCGAGCTGCAGTGGATTTCCATAGCCTTCTGTGTCTGTATAGCGCTGGGCTACGCGGTGCTGTCCGGGTTCTGGGGCGTGGTGGTCACCGATATGTTTCAGTTCCTGCTGTGCCTGGCCAGCGCCATAGTGCTTGCCATCTACTCCCTTGACGCGGTCGGCGGTATAGAGGCGTTGAAACTCAAGCTGGCTGAGACCAACGGTGGAACGGACATCACGATGAACTTCTTCCCCCCCTTGCAGGTAACGGGCGATACCGGGTTTCTGGACTCTCCGCTGTTTATGTTCATAATATTTATCACGATGATGTGGTGGTCTTCGCACAACGCGGACGGCGGCGGCTACATCATACAGAGGATGCTTTCGGCCAAGAACGAGGCGCATTCATTAATCGGCACGCTGTGGTTTAACGTCGCGCATTACGCGCTACGGCCGTGGCCGTGGATAATAGTGGCGCTGGTCACGATGGTGACGTTCCCGGAGATATCGCGCGAGAACAGCAAGGACGCCTATCCGGCGGCCATAAACGCCTTCCTGCCTCACGGGCTGCGGGGGATGCTGGTCGCGTCCTTCCTGGCGGCGTTCATGTCAACAATAGACACGCATCTTAACTGGGGTACCAGCTATTTTATAAACGACATATACAGGCGGTTTATCAGGCCGACGGCCCCTGCCCGCCATTACGTGCTGGTATCCCGGATAACGATTGTGGTGCTGATGGTGATGGCGGGCCTTGTCGCCTCGCAGATGAACTCGATAACGGCGGCCTGGGAGTTTCTCCTGCCGATGTCGGCGGGTATCGGCCTGGTGCTGATACTGAGGTGGTTCTGGTGGCGGATAAACGCCTGGTCTGAGATATCGGCGCTTATTGCCTCGGTTATTATAAATATACCGCTTGTGATTATGGACGTCGCCGTGCAGTACAGGTTTATGGTAATAGTCCCGTTTTCTATTATCGTATGGGTGTCGGTGACGTTCCTTACGAAGCCGGTCCCCGGGGAGACACTTATGAAGTTTTACACGAAGGTCAGGCCGGGAGGCGCGTGGGGGCCGGTAAGGAAAAAATTGCCCCACATAAAGAGAGGTATACTGGGATGGGGATTGCTGGTAGAATGGTTCTCCGGCGTGGCGCTGATATACGGCGCAACGTTCGGCATCGGCAAGCTGATATTCCATGAGTACACGGTGGGCGCCGCCCTGCTGGGGATATCCTTCGTGGGCGGCGGCGTGATAATTTACAGGTTGACCCGGAAGGAGGTATTTAGTTGAGCGCAGGCCTGACACTCGGCGCCAGCTACTTTGGCTCCCGGCACCTGGATCATATAAAGCGGGATATGGCGGCGATTGCGGAATCGGGGTGCAACATGGTGGTCCACACCATGAGCGAAGAGGACATGACGTATTACCCCGAGACCATGGTACAGGTGGTCAAGGCGTCGAAGGAGGCCGGGCTTCAGGTCTTTCTTGACCCCTGGGGTGTGGGCCGGGTCTTCGGCGGCGAGGCGTTTTCAAACTTTGTCAGCATCAACCCGCGTGAGCGCCAGCGAATGGAACTGCCGGAGGGCGAGCTGTGGGCGGATAAGGCGTGCCTGAACTCGGCGACATTCAGGAAGATGATGGAGGCGTGGGTGGAGCTTGCGGCCCATACCAACGCGCACGGGGTGTTCTGGGACGAGCCGCACCTGTACTACGGTGAGCTTAAGCCCCTGTTCGGAAAGAAGAGGGACGTCTGGGCCTGCTCGTGCGGCGTCTGCAAAAGACTGTTCCGCGACAAGTTCGGCTACGAGATGATGGGTCAGTTCTCTGACGATATCACCAGGTTCAGGCAGGCGACCATACTGGGCTTTATCGAGTCCCTGAGCGGGCTGGCGGTCAGCAAGGGGCTGATAAATTCGCTCTGTGTGCTTCCTGCCCGTGACGCGAGGTTTGGCATCTACGAGTGGGAAAAGGCGCTGGAGAACAAATACCTCAGCATATTCGGGAGCGACCCGTACTGGCTCTCATATGAGAAGGATATGGAGGCCTTTGTGCGAGGCGTGTCGCGGGACGTGGTGGTGTTGTGCAAGAAGCACAATAAAGAACCTCAGATATGGATTCAGGGGTACCGCGTGCCGCAGGACAGGGAAGACGAGGTCAAGAGGGCTATTGAGATAGCCCACGAAGAGGGCGTGCGGAACATCGCCGTCTGGTCCTACGGCGGCAGCGCGTGTATGAGCTATCTACGGTCGGAGCGGCCGGAAGAGGTGTGGAAAAAGGTGTCTGAGGGTTTCATCGGGTTGAGGGGTATGTGAAGTGGACCGGCGTCTGACATCACTGGGTGAGAAGGTAGTGGGCGGTTCGGATATCACCGGGGACGAGGCTTCCTTTATCTGCGGCCTGCAGGGCGACGACGTGTACGACCTGTTCTACTGGGCCAACAAGATAAGGCTAAAATTCCTGGGTGACGAGGTAAGCTGCTGTTCCCTTGTAAGCGCCAAGCAGGGAAAATGTTCCGAAGACTGCAGCTTCTGTGCGCAATCCGCGCGGTTTGATACCGCGGTGGAAGAGTTTCCGCTTATCGGCGAAGATGCGCTCAAGGACGCGCTGGGTAACACGGCGAAGGCGGGCGCGGGTTCGCTCGGGATCGTGACCAGCGGCAGGGAACTGAGCGACGAGGAGGTGGAGCGGCTGTGCGCAGGTGTAAGCCGGATTAACGGCGCGAACGGTGCGAACGGCGCGAAAAACGGCGTCCATGTGCACGGATCGCTGGGGCTCCTGTCGGCCAAGACCGCAAGGCGGCTAAAAGAGAGCGGCGTAAGGCGGATTAACCATAACCTGGAGACCTCCGAGAATTTTTTTCCGAGACTGTGTACCAGCCATAGTTATGGCGACAGGGTGCGCACGATAAGACTGGCCAGGGAGGCGGGGCTTGAGGTCTGTAGCGGCGGCATATTCGGCGTGGGCGAGACGCCTGAGGACCGTGTCGACCTTGCCTTCACCTTGAAAGAGCTGGACGTTGACACGGTGCCGCTGAACTTCCTGAACCCTATCCCGGGCACCCCGCTGGCCGACGTCGAGCCGTTGAACCCTATCGAGATACTCAGGATTATCGCCCTGTTTCGTTTTATTATGCCGGCGAAGGAGATAAAGGTGGCCGGGGGCAGGGAGAAAAACCTGGGCGATATGCAGAGCTGGATATTCTACGCCGGCGCCAACAGCATAATCGTAGGCGGTTATCTCACCACCAAAGGCAGGCCACCGGAAGAAGACTTTGGCATGATATCCGACCTCGGGCTGAGGGTGAAGAGATAGTGTCTATTGGTAGGTTAAAGTAGGGTATGTCTCTACACACCTTTTGTAAATCTTGAGAATCATATGACCCCGCCGGAAGACAAAGCCACTCTGGAGAAAAAATCAAAGGAATACGCCAGAACGCGGCAAATACTGACCGTGCTCAACCTGGTGATTGCCTTTGGTTTCCTGGTATTTATGGTCCTTTATCTCACCATCCCGGTCAGGGAGTTTGCCCGGGGCCTTGCCGACGGCTACTACCAGCAGCTTGGGGTGTATTATATATGTTTCTGGTTGCTCATGTTTGTGGTCGGCCTGCCGCTTGATTTCTACTCCGGGTATATCCTTGAGCATGCGTATGAACTCTCGAACCAGAGCTTTTTTGGCTGGGCCAGGAACGAACTGAAGGGGCTGGGGCTGGGCCTTGCCATCTCCCTGCCGATGGTAGAGGCGGTGTATTTTGTTATAAGGAATTATCCCGAATACTGGTGGGTATTGGCCGGGGCACTCTTTACGCTGGCCAGTGTGGTGCTGGCCAGGATTGGCCCGGTGCTTATATTGCCGTTGTTCTATAAGAGCACACCGCTTGAGGACGAAGCCCTGCGAAGGGCGCTGGTCCCGTTGGCGGAAGGCGCGGGCGTCACTCTGGAGGGTGTGTACAAGATTGATCTTAGCCGGGACACGAAGAAGGCGAATGCGATGCTGGCCGGACTCGGCGCCACGCGACGGGTAATCTTCAGCGACACGCTGCTCTCTAATTTCACGATAGATGAGATAGCGGTGGTCTTCGCCCATGAACTGGGGCATCATGTCTACCGGCACATCTGGAAATTGCTGGTGATGACCAGCCTTGTGGGCTTTACAGGGCTGTTCATAGCAAGCAGTGTGCTGGACGGGTTGGCGACGGGGCTTGGTATAGGACCGGCGTATGATATCGCGACAGTGCCCTTGCTGCTGATTATAGTGGGCGTGTTCGGTGTCATTGTGGTACCGCTGGAGAACTACTACAGCC
>JAUVQR010000104.1 GCA_030598065.1 Planctomycetota bacterium
AGGCGTCTTGGAACACGGTCTAACGCCGAAGTGACTCGGCATATCCTGACACCTTTATACAACCAATAGGGATTTTCGCGAATAACGCGGGCACAGTTTTACTAGGCAAGTGAACATGCTACATTCCCACCACTGTAGAGTCAATGATAATCTCCATGATTGCAGGGTGGCAGATATAACCTAAGTCTCTTTTACGACATGACTTGTGTCAAACAAAGTCGGCCTCGGGGGGATTGTGGGCGGGGGTCAGACCTTCATTATCTCTTCGGTCTTTCTTGTGATAATTTCGCCAACCTTCTTCTCGTAGGTGTGGATAAGCTCTTGCACCTTGTTTCTGCTCTTGTGCGCATCATCTTCGGTAATTATGGAGGCCTTCTCTTCCTTATCAATGTGCTTGTTCGCCTCCCTGCGGATATTCCTTAAGGAAATCTTGGTGGACTCGGAAAGTTCTTTGGCCTGGGAAGCCAGTTTCTTCCTGCGTTCTTCACTGAGCGGAGGAAGATTTATACGGATGCACTTTCCGTCATTTTGCGGGTTGAGGCCCAAGTCGGATTGCAGTATGGCCTTTTCCACCTCCTTCAGGACCGACGGATCATACGGCTTTATTACGATAGTCTGTGGCTCGGGTACAGATACCGTAGCAAGCTGGTTTAGCGGCGTAGCCGCATCGTAGTAGCTGACCTTTACGTGGTCAACCAGACCCGGGCTTGCACGCCCGGTGCGTATGCCTTTCAGCTCCTCTCCCAGCGCGTGAAGCACTTTTCCCATCTTTTTCTCTGCCTCATGGAGAGTTCCTTCACCGCTCATCTCGTGTCACCGTCGCTTCCGATGTACGAACCAATAAGTTCGCCCTCTAAGACCTTTCTAATATTATGCCGTGTCCTTAGCTTAAACACGATTAAAGGCAGGCCGTTGTCCCTGCAAATCGTCATCGCTGCCGGGTCAAAAAGGGTCTTGGTGCTACCGTCAAGCACCTGCTTGTAATTGAGTCTGTCAAAGAATTTTGCGTCAGTGTCTTTAAAAGGGTCGCTGGAGTATACGCCGTCAACCTTGGTTGCCTTTAACAGTACGTCAACTTCAAGCTCCAGCGCCTTTATGGCAGCCGCGCTATCGGTTGTAAGGTAGGGGTTTCCCGTGCCTCCCGCCAGCAGAACGACCCGTCCCTCATCCATGTATCTCTTGCAACTCCGCCTGTTATACGGTTCAACGAATCCACGTATCTCAAGTACGCTCTGTGTGGCGGCTTTTACACCATTTCTCTCCAGAACATCCTGCAGGACAAGAGCGTTTATGACCGTGGCAATCATCCCCGCACAGTCTGCCTGCGCACGGCTTATGCCCAGGCGTGAAAGCTCCGACCCCCTGACGATGTTGCCGCCGCCCACCACAAGGGCCAATCTCGCGCCGGTAGAAACTGCTTCCTCTATCTCGGTGGCAATATAATTTACATTGTCGGTGTCAACGCCGGCGCCAAATTCTTCCCCACTAATCTTTACTATTGCCCTCTTGTATTTGGCCCTAGTCATGGGAAGGTCGCCACAGTATCTTGTAACTTTTTACCGACCGACTTCAAACCTGGTAAACCGCCTTATTCGTATGTTCTCCCCCAGCTTGGCAATACATGCGGTGACAACATCACCCATAGTCTGGGTATCATCCTTTATAAAGGGTTGTTCCATGAGGCATTGCTCCCTGTAAAACGCATTGAGCTTGCCCTGCACTATCTTCTCGACAATCCCTGCAGGCTTGCCCTCGGCCGCGCGCTTAAACTCACCTTCTTTTGTCTCCACGACCTCCGCGGGCAGATCCTCCTTGGAAACGGCCAACGGATTGGTGGCCGCAACCTGCATGCAGAGGTCTTTCAACAGCTGCTCGACCAATTCATTTTTTGCAACAAAGTCCGTCTCACAGTTCACCTCGACCATAACCCCTATCTTACCGTTAAAATGTATGTAGGAGCCGATACGGCCTTCGTTTGTGGCGCGGGTCCCCTTCTTTTCGGCAATACGGTGGCCTTTCCCCCTGAGTATTTCGGCGGCCTTGCCAAGGTCGCCGCCCGTCTTCTCCAGCGCGCTCTTGCAGTCTAGAATTCCTGCTCCGGTCTTTTCTCTCAGTGTCTTTACACTCCCAGCGTCAACAGACATCTTCCCGATTCCCCTTCTGTTTCTTGCATGTCTAGCGGATTCTAAGGCTGGCCGACTTCTTGAAGACTGACAACAGGCTTGCTGCTGGATTTACCGTCCAGAATGGCGTCTGTCATTTTGGAAAGAAAGACCTCTATTGACCTCATGGCGTCGTCGTTACCCGGGACACATATGTCGACAAGGTCGGGGTCACAATCCGTATCTGTTAGGCAGATGGTGGGGATACCGAGCTTGTTGGCCTCTCTTACCGCCGTTAACTCTCTGTTCGGGTCTACGATAATAACGGCCCCCGGCAGTTCCATCATATTTCTAATTCCGTCCAGATTCTTCTTGAGCTTTTTGGCCTCTCTATTCAAAGAAGACGCCATCTTCTTGCTGTATTGCTTTATATCCTCGCTGGCGAGGAGTTCTTCCAGTTCCTTCAGGTGTTTTAATCTCAGGCGTATCGTATTGAAATTGGTCAGCGTTCCGCCCAGCCACCTCTCAGTCACGAAGTGCATATTTGCCCGTCGTGCCTCCCGGGCGACAGTGTCCCGTGCCTGCCATTTCGTACCCACAAAGAGAACGTCCTTACCCGCGGCGGAGAGTCTGGCCAGAAACTTATTAGCCGTTATCAGGCCGCGCAGCGTTCCCCTTAAGTCTATAATATGTATAAGATTATGCTTACTGAAGATGTAAGGCTTCATCTTGGGATTCCACCTGGCCGTCCTGTGACCGAAGTGGAAACCGGCTTTTATCAATTCCTCAAGCGTAATTACCGACAAAGTGTCCTCCTCTTGACGTACAGTGTGAAAGTAGGATACTTTATCAGAAATGCCGAAAATGTCAAGATAGAGCGCCTACCTTCTCGGTGTTTATCACGGGAACGCCGTTGGGGATGTCTTCGATGGGTACGGGCAGTTTTTGGTTGTGTGGAAGGGGATCGATGTACTTCTTACGATACGCCTTGCTCTGCATCCTACAGCTCGGGAAGCTACGGTTAAAATCAGGATGAGTTACCATCTTTTTCCATATCGCCTGTATTGACATGTCCCTAACATTGCCAAAGTTTATCGGGTTGAAATCGCATGGGTTTATGTCGCCGTATGCCGTCATATAGAACTGAGAGTTTGCACCATAGCAGCCGACGCCCAACGGCGAGTTTATCAGTGCCATGGCGTTTACTCCCATGGGCGTGGTTTCATAATACTTCTTGGCCAGGGCGATAACCGCCTTTCGCTCGGCGGGACCGAGTATCTTGGAGGTGTCTTTCAGAAATCTGCCTGACGGGATACAATCAAAAATGGTAACCTCCGAAAACCCGTCATTGTTCGCTATTTGTAGTAGCTTCTCCAGATGGCCGTCCCTCAAGTTCTCATGGGTGGCGTAGGTTGATATCCCGGTGAGTATGCCCGCCTTTCTGGCGCGTCTTGCGCCTTCGAACGCCTTTTCGTAGCAACCCACTACCTTGCGGAACTCGTCATGCATCAGCGACTCGCTGTGGTCTATAGATATGTTTAGGGAAAACAGCCCCGCCTCCTTAAGCTTCTTGACGTTTTCCTCCGTAAGAAGGAGCCCGTTGGTAAAGATCATGACCACTGCCTTGGATTTGTCGACGTGCTTGATCAATTCATACAGGTCTTCTCTCAACATGGGCTCTCCACCCACGTAGATTATGAGGCTTGCTCCCATGTCCAGCGCACCGTCCACCACCGTCTTTATCTCTTCAACGCTGAGTTCTTCTCTGTCCGGGTCTTTGAACGGGTCCGCGCTGCAGTGTATGCACTGACACTGGCACTTGTGTGTGATGGCCAGGTTCGCCGTAACCGGAAAGGCCATCTTCGCAAACATCATCCTTACTTTTCGCGACAGGAAGCGCATCCCGGCGGGTGACGGGTGCGGAGGGTTGTACAGATTATACACGTTCCCGCCGTCTACCTTGGCGATAACCTTAAGGTTGTTAACCGTGTAAAAGAATTTTTGCACAAGGGGCTGCAGCGTATCACCGAGGTAACCGCCGGCCCTTCCCGACACCTTACCGTTAAATACCTCTGCCTCTACGTGAAAAAAATCGTACATATCCATACGCCTAAACTCCCTGAAGAACTCTCTGGTTCTCTTCTATCTTTCTAAGTATCTCATCCGCCACCCTCAGGGCCTGAAGTCCCTCATCTCCCGAAACTTCCGGCTTACTGTCATTCAAGACGCAGCTTACGAAGCTCTCCAGCTCCATCTTCAGTGGCTCATCTTCGCCGCTCATCTTTATGTGCTTGACCTCCAAGAGGTCCCCAAAATCAAAGTCCTTCAGATCTATAAGGCTCTTCGCTTTAAGACCTTGCAGATAAATAGAATCAATTGTAAGCTTGGGGGACTTCTTGTAGATTATAGCCTCCCGCTTCTCGTAATCCAAGGAAATATATACATTTTCTGAGAACAAACGTATCTTCCTCATCGGCCTGAAGGAGACGCGGCTGGCCGTAACGTTCGCCACACAGCCGTTCTCAAAGGTTATCCTGGCATTGGCCACGTCTTCTTTAGAAGAGATTATTTTAGTTCCCGCCGCCTCTACCCTCTTCACGGGGGAATTCGCCAAGTTTAATATTATATCAATATCGTGTACCATTAAGTCAAGCACTACTCCGGTATCTCTTGAGCGGAAGTTGAAATTGGAAAGCCGGTGACACTCAATAAATCTGGGGACCGTGAGGTGTTCTTCCACGGCCTTCAGCACGGGGTTGAAGCGCTCAACGTAGCCAACCTGGAGGATTGTATCGGTCTTTGCGCCAAGTTTCACCAGAGCGATTGCCTCCTTCAGGTCCCCTGCCATGGGTTTCTCCAGCAAGACAGGTATGCCCCTGTTAAGGAAATACTGGGCCGTTTTGTAATGGGCGGAGGTCGGCACGACCACGCTTACAGCCGACGCCTTGTCCCCTAACCCCTCCACACTGGGGAAAAAACGCGTCCCCAGGCGCTCCGCGACCGCCCTCCCCTGCTTTTCGTCAATGTCCGCTACCCCGACGAGCTCTACGTTCTGGAGCGTGGAGTAGACCCGCGCGTGTTCCTTGCCCAGGTGACCTACACCGACGACGGCTACCTTGAGTCTTTCTTCTGCCATTTCTTAAGCTTCCTGGGTGTTCCTGAGTGTTTCCCTGTACCTGCCAAACCTGCCCTTCATCGTATCTCTCATAAAATTGACCAGGATTTCTACTTCCGGAGTAAACCCGTTCTGTCTCTCCAATTCCTCGAGGACACTGTCCTGGTCCAGGGTGTCAGTCTGACGGAATATCTTATTAAAGGCCTTTCTTATGGGCTCAATCTGCTCTTGCGAGAAACTCGACCTCTCAAGGCCCACTACGTTTACCTGGCGCACGCGTGACGGGTTTCCTTCCACCAGCATAAAGGGGGGCACGTCCTGGACAATCCTGGTAAGGCCTCCCACGTAGGCGTGCTGGCCTATCGTCGTGAACGGTTGCACTCCCACCAGACCCATGAGTTTTGCGTTACTTTCTACCTTTACGTGCCCGCCAAGCAAGACGTTGTTGGCCAGAAGCACACCGTTCTCGATCTCACAATCATGGGCAATATGTGAGCAGGCCATAAACAAATTGTCATTGCCTATCTCAGTTAAACCGCCGCCAGCCGCCGTGCCGGTGTTTATTGTCACACATTCCCTTATGACGTTGCGGTCGCCAATCTCAAGTCTTGTGTCCTCACCCCTGTGTTTCTGGTCCTGAGGTTCTACACCCAAGGCCGCTCCCGGGAAAACACTGTTGTCCCTGCCAAGTGTGGTGTGCCCGGTTACGGTAACATTGTTTCTTATGACGGTCCCGCTCCCGATTTTCACGTGCTCGTCAATCAAGGAAAACGCCC
>JAUVQR010000246.1 GCA_030598065.1 Planctomycetota bacterium
CGACACATAATAAAGGCAACGCGATTTTTTAGATTATACCGGGTAACAACCTTGACGTTATAGATTAATAAAGAAAAATGCTGAAACACACACACACATGCGGAGAACTCCGCAAGACGGACGTTGACAAGGAGGTCGTGCTCAACGGCTGGGTATCGAACTGGCGCGACCACGGAGGGCTGGTCTTTATCGACCTGAGAGACCGCTACGGCCTGACACAGATCGTGTTCAACCCTGAGCAGGACCGGGAACTGCACAAGGCCTCCCGCGAACTGAGGGCTGAGTTTGTGCTGGCCGTGAGGGGTAAGGTCTCCGCACGGCCGGAAGGCGCTGTCAACCCGAAGCTCGACACCGGCGAGGTTGAGGTCTTTGCCTCGGCGCTTGACGTATTAAACAAGGCCGACACCCCGCCGTTTGAGATTGAAGAGGCCGGGAGCGTCTCAACCGACCTCAGGCTCAAGCACAGGTACCTCGACCTGAGACGCCCGGAGATGCAGCGCAACTTCCAGTTCCGCCACAAGCTTGCCCAGATAATCAGACGCCACCTGGACACCCAGAATTTTTTGGAGATAGAGACTCCGTTCATGACCAAGAGCACCCCGGAGGGTGCCAGGGATTATCTGGTGCCGAGCCGCCTGAGCCCGGGCCACTTCTACGCCCTGCCGCAGTCGCCGCAACTCTTCAAACAGATACTCATGATGTCCGGGTTCGACCGTTATTTCCAGATAGTGAAGTGCTTCAGGGACGAAGACTTACGGGCGCAGCGCCAGCCGGAGTTCACGCAACTCGACATGGAGATGTCATTTGTGGAAGAGACCGACGTCATGGGCGTCATCGAGGGACTGTTCGCCGAGATATTCAGTACCCTGATGCGTAAGAAGATACAGACGCCCTTCCCCAGGCTGGCCTACGGCGAGGCGATGAGGCTGTACGGCACCGACGCGCCTGACCTCCGCTACGACCTGACACTGAGGGAGATTACCGACCTGGCGCGTGCCTTCGAATTCAGGACGTTCCGCGACGTGGTAGAGCGGGGCGGCATCATCCGGGGTATTAACGCCAAGGGTTCTGGCAATTTTTCCCGGAAGCAGCTTGACGAACTGACGGCATTCGTCGGCGAGTTCGGCGCAAAGGGACTTGCCTGGTTCAAGGTGGAGGAGGGCGGTTTCAGCTCGCCCATCGCCAAGTTCTTCAACGAAGAACAGCAGGCCGCCATAAAAGGGCGCATGGACGCCGCTGCCGGAGATATATTATTATTTGTGGCTGACCGGGAGAAGGTGGTGTCGCAATCACTCTCGCAACTCAGGACGCGCCTGGCCAGGATGCTCAATCTCATAGAGGCGGATAAGTACGCCTTCACGTGGATAACCGAGTTTCCTTTATTAGAATATGACGAGACGTCGGGCCGGAACGTGTCTATCCACCACCCCTTCACCTCACCCAGGCCCGAAGACGTGCCGCACATGGAGGAAAAGCCGCTTGAGGTGCGGGCCAGGGCCTACGACGTGGTTCTGAACGGCGTGGAACTGGGCGGGGGGAGCATAAGGATACACGACCACGAACTCCAGAGCCGGATATTTAAGCTCCTCAACATAGACGACGCCACCGCGCAGGAGCGGTTCGGGTTCCTGCTTGAGGCCCTCAGATACGGCGCACCCCCCCACGGCGGCATAGCGCTCGGACTCGACCGGGTGGTGGCCATGCTGCTGGGCCTTGATGACATAAGAGAGGTCATCGCCTTCCCCAAGACCCAGAAGGCCACCTGCCTGCTGACCGGCGCGCCCGCCGGAGTAGACGACGAGCAGTTGAAAGAACTTGGGCTTAGACGTCTGTAAGCCGGATACAGAGGTTTCCCGGTTCCCTCACAAATTGTCCACTACCCGCCAAAAACCCTTGACTTGCCACCGATACCGTGCATAAAAAGGGCTATAAATCTTTGAAACAGAACAATTGACAAAATAACAATACGACAAAAAAAGGAGTCTGCAAATGAGCCTTCTGGGAACGAATAACAGGATCATGCTTATCCCTGCCCTGGTCGTCGCCGTATGCCTTGGGGCGCTTGGCAGCGCGGCGTATGAGAACATCAGAAACCCCCTGTTCGGTTGCTTCAGCGAGTGGTCTATTGGAATAACGACGCTGGGGAGAAGCAGTCTGGTGGACGCGATGTATCAGGACATCGGGAGGGGCTTCAGCCAGAACTACAGCATCTCTTCATTCTACAGCCTCCACGAGACCGTGTTCGCGGCCTTTCTGGCCACAATAATAATCGCCTCAAAGATACTGATGCCGGAAGAGATGAAATTAATCGGCATCACAGACGCCTCTCAAAGGGCCGAGGTCCTGAACAAACACCTGAGAAGGTTCGTAAGGGCGTTAACGCTGTTGATAATAGCGTTCCTGGTTTTTTTCCAGGTAAACCGCTCGTACTCCGAATACAAGAACAACGCGATTGTTCACGTCAATCAGGCGATTACCATCTGCGGCCCCACAATTTCTGAAAAAGAGATCGAGGGGTTATACAGCGATTTCTCCAGCATACGCACCAGGGCCGACTACGTCGCCTTGGACAACAGGCTGAAGACCATAGCAAAGACCAATGATTTATATTTCCCGGAGTTCAGGGTGTATTAATTTTTCTGTCTCATGTGGACACCGCATTTATGGAATACCCCTGTAGCGTAGGGCAACCCCCTGTGGTTGCCCATGTAAATCTCCAGGGCAGGCACGGGGCCCTGCCCCTACAATACACGTTGGCAGAGTAAACTCTGCCCCTACC
>JAUVQR010000108.1 GCA_030598065.1 Planctomycetota bacterium
CGCTAGGTGTCCTCAAGTTCAGGAAGGCGCCGGTCGAGTACCGTACCGCAATAATCGAGAAGGGTAATATCACTTCGATAGTCATGGCCAGCGGCACGCTCCATCCCCGTCTGACCGTTCAGGTAGGGAGCGAGGTGTCCGGCACCATAGAGGCGCTTTACGCCGACATTGATTCAGGGGTCACACAGGGCCAGCTGATTGCAAAAATAGAGCCAGCCCCGTTTATAAGCAGGGTAAATGAGGTGAAGGCGAACCAGAGCATGGCGGAGGCAAGGGTTGCGAGCGCGGCGGCGGAGGAGGCCGGGGCGGAGGTCCAGGTAAAGGACACAAAAAGGACGTTTACACGTTTCGACGTGTTGTTAAAGGACGGAGTCGTTACGCAAGAAGACAGGGACGTAACCCTCACCAAGTACAAGACTGCGGAGGCCGAGCTGGATGCGGAAAAGGCACAGTATGATGTTGCGGTGGCTGAACTGGAACAGGCGCGAGCGGTCCTGGAGACGGCCGAACTTGACCTGAGCCATACGGACATCTTCTCCCCCGTAGACGGCACCGTGCTCACCAGAGAGGTTGACGTGGGCCAGACGGTCTCTGCAAGGATGGAAACGCCCATACTCTTCACCATAGCGCACGACCTGAGGGAGATGGAGGCCCATCTAGACATAAATGAGGCCGACATCGGCAGGATTGCGCTCGGGCAGCCCGCTACGTTCTACGTGAATGCGTATCCCAACCGGAAGTTTGATGCCGAAGTGGTGGGTATCAGAAGTTCCCCGAAGGTCACACAAAACGTGGTTACATACGACGTGGTTATCGGCGTGGATAATAATGACCTGAGACTGAAGCCGGGTATGACGGCCAACGCCACTATCATAGTGGCCGAGGCAAGGGACGTCGTAATAATACCAAATGCCGCGCTGCGCTTCAGACCCAAGTTGCCGGTTAATGGAAACGGAAATAAAGAGAGACCTGGGGAGATGTCTGTGCTAAAGGACACTGGCCCCGGTAGTGGCGTTGTCTACGTACTGGTGAAGAAGGGCAGGGTGAGACTCATGCGCATAGAGACCGGTGTCTCGGACGACAGCTTTACCGAGATGGTCAAGGGCGATTTGAAGGCGGGCGACCTTGTGGCTGTAGGTCTGGCGACAAATAGCAAGTCCCTCAGGATGCCCAGGAGGAGGTTGTTGTAGGTGGCAGGCCGGGATTTAATCGTGTTGAAGGATGTGACAAAGGTGTACCGGATGGGCGAGGTAGAGGTTGCCGCTCTCCGCGGGGTGTCTTTGCGTATCGGCAGAGGTGAATTCCTGGCCGCCATGGGCCCCTCCGGCGCGGGGAAGTCTACTTTCATGAACATCCTGGGATGCCTCGACAATCCCAACAGCGGTGTGTACCTGCTGGAAGGGCGGGAGGTGTCCGGGTTGGGCCGCGACGAACTTGCGGACATAAGAAACAGCACCATAGGCTTTGTATTTCAGAGCTTCAATCTGCTGCCCAGGGTCTCCGCCCTGGGGAACGTAGAGCTGCCGCTACTGTATAAGGGTGTTCCCCATAAGGTAAGGATGAAGAGGGCCAGGGAGGTTCTGCATTCGGTCGGCCTGAAGGGCTGGGAGCGCTCCACACCCAGCAGGCTTTCAGGCGGGGAGCAGCAGCGTGTCGCTATTGCGCGGGCCATCATAAACAACCCCGCTCTCATACTTGCGGACGAGCCGACCGGCAATCTCGACAGCAAGACCGCCGCCGACGTCATGAATATCTTCGTGGAGCTCAACAAACAAGGCATCACTATAATCCTTGTCACGCATGAGAAAGACATAGCGGCGTACGCGCACAGGAAAATCATATTCAAGGACGGCCTTATAGTGGAAGACACCGCGGGTGAACGGCGCCGGCCTAAGGCCTTGAAGAGCGAGGCCTGACATGAGGCTTCTTCTTGAGATATTACGGACCGCGCTCGGCACGATAAGGCAGAACAAGATGCGCTCCGGCCTCACCATGCTGGGCGTGACCATAGGGGTTGGTTCGGTAATCATTATGGTCAGCATCGGCATGGGCGCCAGGGCCCAGGTGAAGGAACGCATAGAGGGGCTCGGCACCAATATGCTGTTTGTATTCGCCGGGACCACCACGTCGGGAGGAGCCAGGTCCGGGGCCGGCAGCAGCTTCACCCTTACGGTGGACGATGCCAAGGCCATTGTAAGGGAGAGTCCTGACGTGGCAATGACCTCGTACGGGAAGCGTGAGACGAACCAGGTCATTTTCGGTAATCAGAACTGGAACACCGTTATAGCTGGGGTAACGCCGGAATATCAGCTAATCAGGAACTGGCCGATAGAAGAGGGCACGTTCTTCGACCAGAGAGATATGGAGAGGGCCGCAACCGTCTGCGTGCTTGGCTATAAGGTGGCGGAGAACCTGTTCGTAAGGGGAGAAGACCCGTTGGGACAGACGGTTACCATAAAGGGGGTGCCGTTTAAGGTCATCGGGGTGATGAGCGCGAGAGGCGCCATTGCAGGCGGCGGTGGAAGGGACCAGGACGACCAGATATTCATACCGTATACCACTGCGGAGTGGAAGATAGTGGGCTCCGTATTGCCGGGGTATGTTAGTATCATATACGTCTCAGCGACAGATTTCGATACCATTGGAGACGCCGAAGAACAAATAAAGTCTCTCCTCAGGCAGCGGCACAACATACAGCCCGACCAGCCCGACGACTTTATCATAATGAATCTGCGCGACATTGCGGCCATGAGGGAACAGATGGGCAAGATACTGACGTATCTGCTGGGCAGTATCGCGTCCGTCTCTCTGGTGGTGGGCGGAATCGGCATCATGAACATAATGCTTGTGTCGGTAACCGAGAGGACGAGGGAAGTGGGCATACGCATGGCGGTGGGCGCAAAACAGCGCGATATAATGTTGCAGTTTCTAGTAGAATCTGTAGTGCTCAGTTGTATGGGCGGTCTCATCGGCCTGTGTATCGGTATAATAGGCGCGGAGGCCGTAGCGCTGGTGGGAGACTGGCCGGTGCTTATCTCGCCGCTGATTGTGCTGATAGCGTTCGGCTTTGCCATGCTGGTCGGCGTGGTCTTCGGGATATATCCGGCGAACAAGGCGTCCAAGCTTAATCCGATAGAGGCGCTCAGGTACGAGTAGTTCTGTCTCATTGTCTCTTAGTATCCATGTAGAGCAACTGTTGTACGAATCAGAGGGAACCTTCACATGCACGTTAAGATAGCTGACGACGTATACTGGGTTGGCGCAATAGACTGGAACCTGCGGCTCTACCATCACACCTATTCTACGCATCACGGGACGTCGTACAATTCTTACCTTATCATGGACGACAAGATTGCCCTTGTGGACGCCGTTTACGGCCCGTTTGCCGGGGAATTAATCGGACGCATAAACGAAATCACTCCGACTGAGCGTATAAGCTACGTCGTCGTCAATCATTCCGAACCGGATCACTCCGGCGCACTGCCCGCAATAATGGAACTCGCCCCTGAGGCCACCATACTGTGCACCGCCAAGTGCAGGGACTACCTTGAGAGGCTCTACTATCCGGACCCGGACTGGAAGTTTTCTGTCGTGAAGACGGGCGACGAGGTAAGCCTCGGCAAGAAGACTATGCGCTTTATCGAGGCCCCTATGATGCACTGGCCCGACAGCATGTTTACCTACGTCAAAGAGGACTCGCTTCTACTCTCGAACGACGCCTTCGGTCAGCACATAGCCTCTTCCCAGAGGTTTGTTGATGAAATAGACGAGGCCGTTGTCTGGGAAGAGGAGGCGAAATATTTCGCCAATACCCTCTATCCCTTCGTCGGGCTCATAAAGAGAAAGCTTGATGAGATAAAGGACTCGGGAATCCCGATTAAGACAATCGCGCCCAGCCATGGCCTCATCTGGCGAAAAGAACCGCAAAGGATTCTGGACAAGTACATGTACTGGGCCGAAGGCCGTGCGAAAGAAAGGGTGTTTGTCGCCTATGACACCATGTGGGAGAGTACCGGCGCGATGGCAATGGCCATAGTAGACGGCGTCCAGGAGGCCGGTGTCGAGGTCAGGGCCTGCCGGCTGTCCGCCACCGACCCAAGCGACGTTTACACCGACGTCCTCCTGTCTAAGGCGCTGATAGTAGGTTCCTCCACGGTAAACAACACGGTACTTCCGGCCATGGCCGCGTTTCTCGAGGAGTTAAAGGGGCTTAGACCCAAAAATAAAATAGCCTGTGCCTTCGGCTCTCACGGCTGGGGAGGCGGCGCAGTGAAGGTGATAGAAAAATCGCTCCAGCAGGCAGGAGTAGAAGTGATACAGCCCGGGCTTACGGTCAGACACAAGCCAAGCCCCGAAGAGCTTAAAGAGTGCGTGGAACTTGGCAAAAGGATTGCCGGTTCAGTCAAACAGAGTGGGAATTAGCATGGCTGCTCCGCCGATTCTGCCTATCAAGGTGGAGGCGTACGCAGGCTATAAGGCGGAGGAAAGACCCGTTGCGTTTACCGCCGATGACAAGAAGTACAAGATAGAAGAGATAACGGAGAGGGCGGTTATGGAGAGGGAAGGAAGACGGTTCGTCTCGTTCAGGGTGCGCACGGACCGTGGAGGTGACACGGTCAGGATATACTATTATGAAGACGAAGATAAGTGGTACATAGAATCTAAGATTGAAGGTTAAATCTAACGTGATATTGCCGTCAGGAGGAATGATATGAAGCTGAACGTGAAGGCCCTGGGGCTTGCTGCGGGGATCGTGTGGTCGTTCTATGTGATACTTGCGGGACTTATGGCCGCCTTCTTGGACTGGGGCACGCCGTTTGTGGAGATTATGGGCTCTTTCTACATTGGCTATGCGCCCACACTTGTCGGGAGTCTGATAGGCGGTGTGTGGGCGGTTGTAGACGGCGCGGTCGCAGGGGTGTTGATAGCATTGGTATATAACAAGTTTGCGTCTGAGTAGACGGGGCCCTGACGTCTCCCACTTCTCAAAAACAGACTGGTAATTGCGTGTCTTGATGTTAAAATACGCCAGCGGTTCCGGACGAGTATGATTGGTGATTGGGTATGAGGCCATTTTAACGGTTTCATAAAGAGGAGCGACAACCTTATGTCTTTACAGGAACTCTCCATAGAAATAACTGCAGAAAGTGTCTTGGACGACCACAAGGTGAAGGCGATAGATATAAATATGCTTCCGAACTCGCCGATCCCCATCTCTTTTGAAGACCCGGAGACCAAGTTCGACGCGAACACCGCAGGGCTGGGTCTGGGGTTGCTCTGGGCGACGATACTGGTGTTTTTGGGCCTGGTGGCGACCCTTACCGGTATAGGCGCCGGCCTGGTGGAATGGCTCGGCTCTGTACACGTAGGATACAAGCCGACGCTGTTCGGCACCTTTATGGGCGCCATAAGCGGCCTGGTTTACGGGTTTATCATTGGCGTCATAATGTTCAGGGTATTGAATGTCATCTTTGTGTCTGTCCGGGGCAGACGTCCTCAGCCCTAGACGGCGAGGTCTATCAGGTCAGGCCCGGTCATAAATACCCAGAGAAGAAACGCGAATAGTACGATACCCGGCGTGATTCGTATCGGGGAAAAATATCTTTGTAAAGATATTGAGGACCCACAGCGCGCCGACCAATATGCCCAGCCCCCCGGATAATCAGGGAAATCGGGCGCATTGAGCATGGCAAGGGCGAGCACGGTCTCTTACCGCTACCGCGCAAGCCCTTTACTGAATTAGGCCGATGCCGTTTCCAGGGACTTTTCTTTGAGCGACTCTACCACTTCATCAATCAGGCCGTACTTGCACGCCTCGTCAGACGACATGTAA
>JAUVQR010000223.1 GCA_030598065.1 Planctomycetota bacterium
ATTGCCCAAGAGACGATGAAGGAGGTCAGGTCAGGCATGGGACTCGACCTGAAGACCCACCCAGAGGCCCAGTCTTCAAAGCTATAAGAGCATACATTACAAAGTGACGGCAAACACCCATAGCCATCCCCCGGAAAACCCGTTTATAAGCGAGATAGCCCGCCACCTCAGCAAACACGCGGGCCTCGACGAGGGCGCCGTCAGACCCCTGTTGGAAATCCCTCCAAGGCCGGAGATGGGCGACTACACCCTGCCCTGCTTCACCTTTAAGGAACAATTCAAGAAGCCGCCCGTAGAGATCGCGAAGGAGCTTGAAGGCGCCGCGCCTGCAGGCGGGCTAATAACCGATATAAAAGCGCACGGGCCTTATCTGAACTTCAGCGTCGACACCGGCAGGCTTGCCCGGTGGGTACTTGAGAGTGTTTATACCGGGAAAGACAGCTACGGCCATCAGAGTCAGGGCGCGGGCCGGACCGTGGTAATTGACTACTCGTCGCCGAATATAGCCAAGCACCTCGGCGTCCACCACCTCCGCTCCGCCGTTATCGGAAACGCGCTGTACCTGATGCACGAAGCGCTCGGCTATCGCGTTATAGGGATAAACCACCTCGGAGACTGGGGGACACAGTTCGGACAGCTGATAACCGCCTTCAGGCACTGGGGCAGCGAGCAGGCACTGCAAGAAGACCCCATAGGAGCGCTGAACGGCCTCTACGTCAGGTTCCACGCCGAGGCAGAGAAAGACCCCTCTCTCGAAGACCAGGCCAGAGCGGCCTTCAAGGCCCTTGAACAGGGCGACCCGGACACAAGAAGGCTGTGGGAACACTTTAGAGAGGTGAGCCTTACGGAATTCAACAAGGTCTACGGGGCGCTGGGCATAAAATTCGACCACTACACCGGCGAGAGCTTTTATAACGAGATGCTTGAGGAGACAGTAGACGGCCTGAAGGCCGCGGGCCTCGCGACTATCAGCGAGGAGGCGCTGGTAGTTGATTTAGAAGAGTACAATATGCCACCCTGCCTGTTGAAGAAGCGCGACGAGGCGAGCCTGTACGCCACCCGTGACATCTGCGCGGCGGAGTACCGCCACAAGGAATACGGTTTTTCCAGGATGCTGTACGTCGTCGGCTCGGAACAAAAGTTGCACTTCCGGCAACTCTTCAAGGTGCTTGAGCTGATGGGCAAGGGCTGGGTAAAGGATTGCGTCCACGTGGACTTCGGCCTGATAAGATTCAAGCACGGCAGGATGTCCACGCGGGAGGGCAAGATAATACTGCTGGAAAAGGTGCTAAGTGAGGCGGTAACCAGGGCGACCGCAATAATAGAAGAAAAGAACCCGGCGCTTAAGGACAAGGACCGGGTCGCAAGGCAGGTGGGAATCGGCGCGGTCATATTTGCCGACCTGTCCACCAGGCGGACGAAGGACGTACTGTTCGACTGGGACGTGGTGCTGAACTTCGAGGGCGAGACCGGCCCGTATATACAGTACACCCACGCAAGGCTGTGCAGCGTGACGAGGAAATACGGCAAGCCGGTGGGCACGGATGTTGATTGCGGCCTGCTCAAGGAGAAGGACGAGTATCTGCTAATAAGGAAGCTTGAACAGTTCCCAAAGGCAATTGAGAGCGCGGCCCGCTCCTGTGAACCCGTAATCCTGTGCAATTACCTGCTGGAGCTGTGCGGCACGTTCAACCGCTACTACAACCACCACCGCATACTCGGCCAGGAAGAGGCTCTGACCGGGGCAAGGATACTGTTGTCAGATTCGGTAAGGCAGGTCCTGAGAAACGGACTGGAACTCATCGGCGTCCAGACCCCGGAGGAGATGTGATGCAGATTAGAGGCGCGTCAAGACACGGCCTACAAGGCTTGCCAACGTTCTCAAGCGGTTCTTTATTCAAGCTGTTCTCTGGGCCATGAACTGGGCCAGTTCACGGAAGGTGGTCTTGTCTTCTACCGGTATCTCTTCGATAATCTTGAACGACTTCTCAACCAGCCCCTCCGCGAATTTCTGGGCGTAGTTTATGGCGTCGTACTTGTTGTATAAGTTTATGACCTCGTCCACCACGCGGGTCGAGGTGCTCTCACGGGGCTTGAGCATTATCTCTATAAGCCTTTCCCTGTCCCCCGCGCCGGCCTGGCTCATGGTGTAGGCGTAGAGAAAGCTGGGCTTTCCTTCCTTTATATCCGACCCAATGACTCCGCCCCGGCCCTTGCCCTGGGTAAGGTCTATAAGGTCGTCGCGTATCTGGAAGGCGGGGCCCATGCTCTTGCCAAGCTCCCATATCTTTTCTATCACGGCGTCCGACCTGCCGGCCACCACGGCGCCACCCGCCATGCCGCATGTCAGGTAGTACGCGGTCTTTAACTCAACCGTCTCAAGGTAATGATCGATGGTGAAGTCCTCGGAGCCCCTCCAGTTTATGTCAAGGGCCTGTCCCTCTACCGTCCTTTCATAGGCGAACGTGAATATGTCGAGCAGTCTTATCTTCTTTTCAAGCGGCAGGTTGCTGTCCAACAGCACGCGATACGCTCGGCCCAGCAGGTAGTCGCCGGCGTTTATGGCGTTCGCCGTCCCGAACTTTACCCAGACGGTGGGTTTGTCGCGCCGCATGGTGTCGCCGTCTTCTATATCATCGTGCATCAGGAACATGTTGTGCAGTATCTCGACCGCGGTGGCAAACGGTATGGCGTCGTCCGGGTTGCCGCCCAGGGCCTCACATATCATAAGGCACAGCGCGGGGCGCATCCTCTTACCGCCCGACTCCATGTGATACCAGATAGCATCGCTCAGATAGTCGTTCTTGACGGGGAAAAGCCCCATCAGGCGCTCGTCTATGCGAGCCCCGTACTCCTTCAGCGATTGTTCGATATTGTTGTTGTCCACGATACAGTTCCCCTATAAAGGGATTCGTCAGGATAGAAGGCCGCGTGCCACACACAAAACACACCGGACACACCACATACGTCGTCAACATCAGGCCCTGCTGATGAATTCACCCGACCGGGTGTCAACCTTTACAACGTTCCCCTCGTTTATAAACATAGGCACCTTAATCTCAAGGTCGGTCTCAAGCTTGGCTGGTTTAAACACGTTTGTGACGGTGTCGCCCTTGATGCCCGGTGAGGTCTCCACCACCCGCAGGTCTACGGAC
>JAUVQR010000093.1 GCA_030598065.1 Planctomycetota bacterium
ACCCGTAAATCTGCCGTAGACGACTGTATGACGATTACACCATGTCCGACGCTAGAGACGAATTGGGTAGGATAATTGGTTCGCTGAGGGGGAAGCTGGAACTTGAGAGAGGCTTCGGGTCGGATTCCGTCGTAAAGGGTCGTATGGTGGACACACCGCGCGATGAAAATAAAGACGACAGGGTCAGGAAACTTGCCGTGCTGGAAGAGGGGGCATCAACGTGCATGAAATGCCGCCTGAGCGAAGGCCGCACCAGGGCTGTGTTCGGCACGGGTAACCCTCACGCGGAACTCTTGTTTATCGGTGAAGGGCCCGGATACGAAGAGGACAAGCAGGGACTTCCGTTCGTAGGAAGGGCCGGCCAGTTGCTGACCAAGATAATCGAGGCCATTGACCTTACCCGTGAAGACGTGTACATCGCCAACATGGTCAAGTGCCGTCCCCCCGAAAACCGCACGCCCAGACAAGACGAGATATTTACCTGTACCTCCAACTATCTCAAGTACCAGATAGAGTGGATAAGGCCCAAGATTATCTGCGGCCTCGGCAATGCGGCGGTACAGTCGCTGCTCAACCCCACCAAGGGTATAGGTACGCTGAGGGGCCGCTTCCACGACTATAACGGCATAAAGTTCATGCCGACCTTTCACCCCGCGTATCTGCTTAGAAGCCCCGGCGAAAAGGGCAAGTGCTGGCAGGACGTGAAAAAGATACGCGCCATGCTGGATGAGCTCAATGCACAATAATGTACAATAGTGTCCTGAGTGTCCTGAACTATTATTAACAAAGGGAAAATAGATGGCTACCCGGCATTTATTGGCGGCGGTGTTCTTTGTCGCGATTGCATGCGGATGCGCACAGGTGCCGGAAGACGGGGACACCATATTTCAGGTGTCAACGATTAACGCCCTGCTTGAAGGGGTATACGATGGAGATATAAGCCTTGGGGGATTGAAGCGACATGGAGACTTCGGGGTTGGCGCTGCCGACGAACTTGACGGAGAACTGGTTGAACTTGGCGGCGAAATATATCAACTAAAGGTGGACGGGCTGGCATATCCGGCCGAGGATTCATTGAAGACACCTTTTGCCGTGGTGACCTTCTTTGAACCGGATAACACAGTATTGTCAGACAGGTCTATGGACTATAATCAACTAAAAGAATATTTAGACGGTTTGCTTCCGACTGAAAATATACCTTATGCCGTCAAAATGGAGGGTACCTTTAATTACGTAAAGACAAGGGGCCTCCCCAGGCAGAAAAAACCGTATCCCCGCCTTGTTGAGGTGGTAAAGAAAGAGTCGAAGTTCGAGTTTCATGATGTAAATGGCACGATGGTAGGGTTCTGGTTCCCTGCATATATGGAAGGGATAAACGTGCCGCATTATCACTTTCATTTCATCACTGAAGATAGAAAGAAGGGCGGCCATGTGCTCGACTGCGAGCCGCGGAATGTAAGGATTGGAATAGATAATTCCCCGGCATTGTACATGGTATTGAACGAACATGGTGAGTTCTACAGCGCGGACTTAACTGAAACGGAAGAGAAAAAGGCGGAACTGGAAGAGTTTATGGAATGAGCTGGATTGCCGTCGCCTGTAAGTCCCGGAGATGTTTAGGTGTGTTTTCTGGTGTGCATCCTGCAGGACTTGGCCCCTGCGGAAGGGATTATTTGATGTATCTCTGGTAAAGCTTGTAGCCTCCCACCGCCAGCGTGACCAGCGTTAGGACCAACAGGGCGGCCCGGAAACCCTGAAGATATTCCACGGCGTACGTGAACTTTTCTCCCATAAAGAAGCCGAGCAGGAAGAAGAAGATATTGCTGATTATGACCAGGAACCACCAGAGCTTTGAGCTGCTCGCCATTTTCTTGCCTCAGTATCCTTTATATCCCCATGAACATAACAGCCACACCGGTCAGGGCTATTACCCCGCCGGCCATTACGTGCGACCACTGTTCCATATGCGCCACTCTGCTTAGCGGCAGCATCTCTAGCCCCATGAACGCCAGCATGCTCTGCGAGACGACCATAAACACGGTAATTATTGAAAATGCCGCCGTCGTCAGCCACACCCCGTACCACCCGTACTGAACGGCCAGGAACATCAACGGAATCAGCGGCTCGCAGGGGCCGAAGATGAAGATGGCTATCAGCGCCCATACCGTTATCTTCTTTGTGTCGTTCAGATGGAGGTGGCTGTGCCGGAGGTGTTTGAGGCCCCATAGGACATAAGCTGCGCCAAAACCTATAAGCAGGAAACCGGCTATGTTACCCCTGAAGGACTCCGTGCCCTGCAGGTTTACCAGGCCAAGTCCCAGAAATATTCCAAGCGCTCCCAGTACGATGCTGGAGCCCACGTGTGCCACGCCCGCAAGCAGACTGACCCCGAAGAGCTTCTGACGCGACCAGCCCTGTGCCTTGGCTATTGAGGCAAACGGCAACCAGTGGTCGGGCACGAGTGAGTGCAGAAAACCGATGCCGACGGCCGATAATATCAGCGCTTCCATATCCTAAGAATCCTTCCAAAACACGGCGATGAACAGTATACATTCTCATGAAACAGGGCGTAGCCCCATGGGGGAACAAAACATTTTAAGACATAGCTGTAATAAATGCAACAGGGGATAATGGCTCATTTAATCGGTGCAATAGAAGATGACGCGGTTGCCGGGGAATCCGTTCTTACTAACCGGGCCTGTAAGCTTATAGCCGGCTTCGAGCGGATAGCACAAAATCTCATAGTCCGCCAGTTCAGCCACCTCTACGGTGCAACCCCTGCCTTCCCGGTCTACGCAGACGTAAGAGGCGGGTTCCGGGCCGGTTCCCCGGATGATGTATCTTGCCGGGACCTTTTTATCGGTCTGCTGGTTTACCAGCAGGCACTCTATTTCAGACTTGCCCACAGCGCAGGAAAGTTGCGAAAGTGTTACCAGTAACGTCAGCAAGAGCAGTCTTTCAACGGCATATCGCTTCTTCATGGTCCCCCTCTTATCTCCGGGTTTTAAATCCTTTGGACGTTCAATCACGTGCCGATATATTTCTCGCCACTGTCGGGGAAGACGGTTACAACCCTCTTGCCCTCTCCCAGCTTCCTGGCAATTTTGGCAGAGGCAAAGGCGGCTGCGCCGGATGAGATGCCGACCACCAGGCCCTCTTCCCTTGCAAGGCGTCCGGCGGTGTCCAGGGCCTCATCATCGCTGACCGCCACCACGTCGTCAATGACGTTTCTATCAAGAAGCTTCGGCAGAAACCCTGCGCCCAATCCGTGGATGCCGTGCGCCCCCGGCCTTCCGCCGGATATAATGGCAGAATCTTTTGGCTCTACAGCCACGATGCGTACGGAAGGGATTCTCGCCTTGAGAACCCCACCCACCCCGCTGATAGTCCCTCCGGTGCCGACACCGGCCACAAAAACGTCTAGCTCACTTCCCGTCGCCTCAAGTATCTCTACCGCCGTTGTCCTCCTGTGTGTTTCAGGGTTTACCGGGTTTTCAAACTGGTTTGGCATAAAATAGTGCGGGTTTTTTTTCGCCATGTCGTGGGCCGTCTTTATGGCCTCCGGCATCCCATCGGAGGCAGGCGTCAGTTCAAGCGTGGCACCGTAGAAGCGTAGCAGTGCCTGTTGTTCGGCGGGAACGCTATCGGGCATGACCAGTATGAGATTGTAGCCACGCACGGCTGCTATCATGGCCAGTGATATGCCCGTATTACCGCCGGTAGGCTCTATTATTGTTGAGCCTTTTTTCAAGAAACCTTCTTTTTCGGCTGCTTGGACCATCCCAAGGCATACCCGGTCCTTTACGCTTCCGGTGGGGTTGGCTCCCTCCAGCTTGGCCAGTACCTCTGCGCATCCCTTCCCGACCAACCTACGTAACCGGACCACCGGCGTATTATGGACAAGTGAAAGTGGGCCGGAGGCTATTCTCTTGCCGGAGAGGGTAAGTTCTGCGGTTGTCTTGGTGTCTTCCATTAGGATGAAATGTGATGCTTTATTTATAAGTGTTCATAAGTAGATGCTAGATAAGAATATACGGCGGAAACATTATAAGATATGAAGATGGTAGATGGCAAGTGGAATTTCCCGCCGGCAGCGCATAAATAGCGTTCGGCGTCTCGCTCGCCGTGAAATGCCATATGACCGCCATGTATATACATGTATATATGCGTACAGGGCCTTATTTCTTGACAGAAACCCCACGCCTGGATATTATAGAATTTTTGTAAGCTGGCATTTTCTCCCTCTAAGGATATTCATTATGTGGGACTATTCTGATAAGGTAAAGGACCATTTCTTCAATCCCAGGAACGTGGGTGAGGTACCTGACGCGGACGCCGTCGGCGACGTGGGCAATATAGCCTGCGGTGACGCTCTAAGGCTTACCCTGAAGATTGATAATGACCGTATTTCTGACGCCAAGTTCCAGACCTTTGGCTGCGGGAGCGCTATCGCCGCCGCCAGCGCCCTTACCGAGATTCTCAAGGGCAAGACCATGGATGAGGCCGAGAAGATAACCAACCAGGATATCGCGGACTACCTGGACGGCCTGCCGGAGGCAAAGATGCATTGCTCGGTCATGGGTGAGGAGGCGCTTGAGGCCGCCATAGCCAACTATCGTGGTATTGAAATAGCGCCTTGCGAAGAGGGGGCCATCATATGCAAGTGCTTCAAGGTGACCGATACGGTCATTGAAAAGGTAATCAAAGAGAACGGCCTTTCGACGATTGACCAGGTGACGCACTATACCAAGGCCGGCGGTGGCTGCAAGTCTTGTCATCCCGACATTCAGGAAATTATAGACAGGGTCACCGGAGCCGGAGAGGCCGAGACGCCTAAGCCGCAGCCGGCTAAGAAAATGAGTAATATCAAGAAGATGAAGCTCATACAGGAGACCATTGATAACGAGATAAGCCCGGCCCTCAAACAAAACGGCAGCGACGTCGAGCTTGAAGACATTGACGGGAACACCGTGTACGTCTCGTTGCATGGCAGTTGTACGGAGAACCCCAACACCAGGGCCACTACAAGGTCTACCGTAGAGTCGAGGCTCAGGGAGCTTGTCACCGAAGAGCTGGTGGTCGAGGAGACGGCGTAACCAAACATGAGCAGGACGGTATACGTAGATAATAACGCCACGACCAGGGTGGCGGACGAAGTGGTCGAAGAGATGCTGCCGTATTTCAGTGAACTGTACGGCAACCCCTCCAGCATGCACACCTTCGGGGGCCAGCTTCACAAGAGGCTGGAAGGCGCCCGCGAAAAGGTGGCCGACCTTATAGGCGCCGAGCCTTCCGAGATAACGTTCACCAGTTGCGGCACAGAGAGCGACAACGCCGCTATACGGGGGGTGCTGGAGTCGTTTCCGCGAAAGAGGCACATTGTCACAACCAAGGTGGAACACCCGGGTGTCCTTAACCTGTGCAGGCATCTGTCTAAACACGGCTATGAGCTTACCGAGATCGGTGTTGACCATGAGGGGATGCTTGACCTTGATGAGTTAAGGGCCGCGATACGGGACGACACGGCTATTGTGTCCATAATGCACGCCAATAACGAGACCGGCGTAATATTCCCCGTTGAAGAGGCCGCGCAGATAGTAAAGGAGAAGGGCGCCATATTCCATTCTGACGCTGTTCAGGCGGTGGGCAAGTTGCCGGTAGACATGAGCAAGAGCAACATCGACCTTCTGGCGCTTTCCGGGCACAAGCTGCACGCCCCTAAGGGGGTGGGAGCCCTATACGTCAGGAAGGGCGTCAAGTGCCAGCCGTTCATAATCGGCGGCCACCACGAGGACGGCAGGAGGGCGGGGACGGAGAATGTGCCATATATAATGGGACTCGGCAAGGCATGTGAGCTGGCAAAGAAATTCGTAAACGAAGAGCAGGGGCATGTGAGGTCATTGCGGGACAAGCTGGAAGAGAATCTGTTGACAAACATCCCTATAGCCAGACTGAACGGCAATAAGACCCACCGGCTCCCCAACACGACCAACATAAGTTTTGAATACATAGAAGGCGAGGCCATACTGCTGTTACTGAACGAGGCCGGGATCTGCGCCTCGTCTGGTTCGGCGTGCACGTCCGGCTCGCTGGAGCCTTCTCACGTCCTTAGGGCCATGGGCGTGCCGTTTACCGCGGCGCATGGCTCGGTCCGCTTCAGCATGAGCCGCTACAGTACGGAAGAAGAGATGGACTATATCGCGCAGAGCATACCGCCGGTAATGAAGAAACTGAAGGATATATCTCCCTACATAAAAGAGATAGAAATCTTGGAACAAAAGGCCGCATCGACCGCCAACAGGGA
>JAUVQR010000036.1 GCA_030598065.1 Planctomycetota bacterium
AGATACTGATGGCTAATGAAGCTAGTTTGATTCAAAATTTTATTGATAGTTCCAATGTGCTTATTTATCTCAAGGATGAACAGGGACGCTTTCTCATGGTCAATCGCGGATTAGCGGAGCTATTAAAATCAAGCAAAGAGCAACTCCTGGGCAAGACCAGCTATGACTGTTCTTCAAAGGAGGAGGGTGATAAGTCGCGGGAAAACGACCGTAAAGTAGCCAAAGCTGGCACTCCTATGACTTTTAAGGTGACCGTTACTCGTGACGATGACCAGCGTACATTCATTTCGCGTAAGTTTCCCGTTTCCGTAGAGGGGTTTCCTAACGCTGTCGGCGGTATATCCATAGACATCACAAAAATTGAATAGATAGCGGGTCAAACGGGTATTAGTAGTTGTTTTACCTTGGCCCTCTCCGCTTAATTGACGTCCCTCCAGCAGGGGGTGAGGGCTAGCCCACGCTGAAGTAATCGTAAGGTGCCTAGTAAAAGTCTTCATATACTGCGATAATAGTAATAGAGAGGTGTTGCAGTCGTGTCACGGCGATGTTTACCTCCTTTATGCGTCGTGACAATCTATCCCTGACTGCGGCATCTCTCTATTATGTCTTAATACCCATTCGGCCGCTTATTTCCACAGCCCTTTCTTTGTCCCTCCATGATGTTGGTTTTGGTGACCAATAGGTGTCCATGACAACTCAAAACAACCAACATATTCAACTGTAACCAACAGTATTCAACAGGTCCTAAATCCAAGGCTCACACGAAGATGCTTGCAAGCCCTAGAGTTAGGTAAATTAGCCGAAACAGTTTCCTAAACTGTAGGCCGCAGGTTCGAATCCTGCCGGGCGTACCACTTTAACTACCTTCCCCACGCCACTTAGCCCCCTGCAACATCTGGCTCACACACTTATTTTGTGCCTTTTGTGGCCAGACAATATTCACCTGATTTACACATGGCACACCGCCCGGTTCAGCCCTGCGGCTCTTTGACGATATACCGTGGCCTTTCATTATTCATGACTTTGATTGCGTTTTCCGCAATTAAAGTGTACCTCCTGACCAGGGCCTCTTTCGTTTCGCCGGCTATATGAGGCGTAAGTAAGACGTTTGCCATTTTTCTTAATTCACTGTCTTCCGGCAGAGGCTCGGTTTCATACACGTCTAAGGCTGCTTTCCTGATAACGTTGTTTCTTAGAGATTCTATTAAATCATTCTCATTGATTACGCCGCCCCTGGACGTATTTATCAGCCATCCAAGTCCCGCCCCGCCTATCTTTCCCAGTTCTTTTTCCCCGATTAACCCTTCTGTCCTGTAATTGCCGTGTGTTATCAAGGGAAGGAGGATGGAAACAATATCGGATTTTTCCAATAAATAATCAAAGTCAACGATATCTACAAAATTGAGGCCTTCATTCCCTTTTTCCTTGTTTTTTCTAAACGCCATTATTTTCATTCCAAACCCGTGGGCGATCCCTGCCTTTATCTTGCCGACATTGCCGAACCCGATTATGCCGAGTGTCTTTCCGGCGAGTTCAACGCCAACCCCCCTGTTCCACTTGCCTTCCTTCATTTCCAACCCGTATTCCCTGTCATTCTTGGCCAACGCCAGCACTAGATACATCGCATGCTCCGCAACAGACCGGGCCGTGACACCGGGCATATTGCAGACGAAGATATTTCTCTCTCTGGCAGCCGCAAGGTCTACCGTATCGTATCCGGTACCACACTGGAATAATCGTACTTTCTTTGCTTCCTTTATCATTTCTCCGGTAATCACGGCCTTGTCCGGATACACAACGTCCGCGTCCACTATTTCCCTAAATATAGCGTCTACGTCGTCCTTATCTCTGACAAAGACGATTTCCCCGTCAAGGCCTTTGCTCCCAATAACATCCTTTATGGTCTTAACCATTAAACCGTCATCAGCTGAACATAATAATAGCTTCAAGGTCTTGGACATTTTTGATTCTTCACATAAGGTTACGAAGGTTTAGTTTGAAAAGTAGGAAAGCCCGAAGCGCATGGGAATTGCCTGTGAAGCGCGCCGGACGGCTGCGGGCACACGCAGGTATTGTTATCCGATTCTTCGCCGGGCCTCTTCTTGATTTCTCAGGAGCGGGCGGTGTCTTACGTACTCAACGCAAGGGCCAATACCGGTTGTATTGTGCTGAAAATGTATTATCGGGGGCTGGGTAAAGTTCCTTTACCTCTGCGTCTTAATTTTGGGCTTCTTCTGTTTAGTTCCTCCCGCCCTTTCGCTACAGCTTTTAAGGGGATTATCACGCTTATACCGCCCCTGAGTTCACCCAACTCATAGTTCTCCATCTTGTGGCCGGTTATGTCAAGACCATCGCCGGTGGGGCTATTCGCCGGGTCGCCATGACACTGAAGGCAGGTCTCCTCAATGTAAAGGGGCAGCATGTAACGGTACACCTTGCCGCTGGCGGACCCTTTCAGTGGAGCAAACTCCCCAAAACCTTCTCCCCTGGGATACGTGGTAAGTTTCAAAAGCGCAAGCTCTTCCCATTCGTCAGGGGCATTATAGGGGTTGCGGGGTCCGAAGTCGTCTTTACTCAGGGTTGTCTGCTTTAAGGTAATACCGGTCCTCTTCACAAACTCCTCTGACGTAAGCCTGCCAAATATCGCCGGCACAAAGCCTTTAAAGAAGATCTTGCCATTCGTGGGGATGGGCTGCCCATATCGTGCCCCCTCTGTGTTAATAACTTCCTGGTTCCTGGCAACAACAATCCTGGAACTCAGCAGCAAGGTAGCGATACTATGCGCGACTTCCGCATAATCACTGCTGCCCATAGCCACGACCTCCCTCCCCCTGAAGGTGAGCAGTCCCGTAAAGAGGCATACAATACTCAGTCCCACAACAAGAAACCTTCTCCTCATCGTACTTAGCTCCTAAACGTACAGGATTCTGTAAGAGTAAGCCCCCATCCTCAGTGAGGGATCAACCATTAGGAATTGGAGACCCATTAACGGCAATGATAACTCAAAGCAACCAGCATTTCCAACAGTAACCGTCAGTATTTTGCGGGATAAGAGATTGGGACTTACCAGTATGTATTTATGTAAACAGGACTTAGGGGGCCAGGCGAAGAGGTTTTTACAAAGCGTATGCCGCATTTTCTAACCCTGTCAAGCGTATCATTTTAAACCCCCTTGCTGCTTCACTCGTTTCTGGACCTTAATTGTGACGGAATATTTTTTAAATGCCGCAATATTAGGTCTGCGCAAAGAAATAATATGGCCGCAGACAGGGTGCGTGGCGGAGCAAGACAAGCACACCGGGAAGCGCGGCACCGCAACGAACTGAAAAAAGCGTTATTTTTAAATTGTACCTTGAAGCGTAGCCCCGAGTTATCCCCACACTGAAGGCTTAATTCGTATTGCAAAAGCGATTATGGAAGAAAATGGCGTTACCGTTGATGTGGTAATGACACCAAGCGGCCATCTTCCCGGCGTTGACTGCGGTGTTCATTCTTGTAAAGCGAGCGGCCTTGCCATTGAACACTCCGACCCTTTACCACCCGCTCTTTACAGGGCGCTCTACCACCCTGGTAAAGAGCAACGGTCAAGCGGAAACTGCCGTTAGTGGTACTTAAAGGACAGGTTTAGCCTTGTTCGATAGGCTATCACCTTTCCGTCTTCAATCTTCATGTCCATCTTGATAACCTCTGCGATTCTCAAATCCCTGAGACTCTCAGCCGCTCGCTTCACCGCGTTATTGGCGGCATCTTCCCATGATTTATCACTCGCACCAATCACTTCAATGACCTTGTATGTGTGCTCCGGCATCTTTATCGCTCCTTTCACTTGAGCTTATACGTTAATACGCCATCAGGTGTCTTATACAGAGGCAAATCTACCGACAGCCGTAAGGTTTGTCAAGCCTAATGGGGCCTCAGTTACTCAATAAGTGTCTGTGACAACTCGGGGGCAGCCGACGCTATGATTGATTTCAAAGAAACACCTCTACAGGCCACGACTGAGAACGTTCTCACCGTTTCAAGGAGTGACGTTTTCTTACAAGTTGTCGCCAAAGATAACACGTCTGAACCGGTGCGACGTGGAAAGCCCGGGACGGCCGCAACAGTCCTTAATAGTTGTCCCGACTCATGTTCCGTTGTACAAACAGCACCGCCTGACGAGCGGTACGTCTTTTGCGCCATGCTGTAAGGGTTGATGGAGGTCCTAACCAATTGGATAGCACGGAAATAATGTCAGGTACCACGGCAGAGAGGGTTAGACTGGCAATATACGCCCCACAGGGCGACTCGGGTCAGGTAATGATATCGACGCTGGCCGGAATGGAGGCGTACGTTTCATCGTGCGCAAGGAACGGCAACACCGTAACGACAAGAGGGATATCCCCAGGTGACGTACAACTGGCCGAATGCGTCCTTGAATGGATAGCAGAGACAGACGGTCACTGGTGGTACAGCCCGTCCGCCGGGGGACCCTTCCATATCGAAGGGTGCGTCGTGTCTGGATGACGAATAAGTACTGGTAGCCCTGAAGACCTGCTAATAATATCCCCTTAAAGGAACGTCTTCAACGGCACGTAAACGCGCACACACACTCACAGGCGCAAGTCAAGAATGTCCGGCTGCCCGCGCCTAAAAAAAAGAGGGGCCACGGAGAACTTAGCTCCATGGCCCCTCTTTCAGTGAATCACACAAACAAGCCGGAAGTATCTACCCGCCGTATTTTCTACTTTCTATCGCGGGGGTCCCCCTCTAGCTACGCCTGCGTAAAGCTCATGTCCCGGCTCATACGTATTATTAATCGTCTCAATCAATATGACTATTATAACTTACGTATTACCGTTTAACATAAATTAGACCTTGACCACCTTTGTGGCCTTGGGCCCTTTCGTGTCCTCAATCACCTCGAACTCGACCTTGTCGCCCTCGGACAGAGACTTGAAACCCTCACCCTCGATTACACTGTGGTGAGCAAATACGTCTTTGCCTCCGTCATCCGGTGCTATAAAGCCAAAACCCTTCGTGTCGTTGAACCACTTTACTGTACCTGTACTCAAATGTCACCTCTCTTCTTTCACTGTTTACAAGGAGTATACACTTCACTCCAAAAAAAAACCACAAAAGCCTTAGTACTGTTCGGCCTTTGTGATCTAGAACACGACAATACTACCTTCTCGAAATATTCTACCAAAGATATTAAGCTTTGCAAACAAATACTTCGTCGTTTTTAGTTTACAGGAATACCCCCCATTACAACGCTATCCTTTACAGAATCAGGATGGTTATTACAATCTACTATACCGTGTGGCGCAAATTAGACCTTGGTTACCTTTGTGGCCTTAGGGCCCTTCGTATCCTCAATCACCTCGAACTCGACCTTGTCGCCCTCGGCCAGAGACCTGAAACCCTCGCCCTCAATTGAACTATGGTGAACAAATACGTCTTTGCCTCCGTCGTCCGGAGCTATAAAACCGAAACCCTTCGTGTCATTAAACCACTTTACCGTACCTGTAGCCAAAATGTCACCTCTCTCTTTTACTGTATACAGCAACTGTACTCTTTACCCAAAAAAAATCACAAAAGCCTGAGTACTGTTCGGCCTTTGTGATCTAGAACTCGACAATACTACCATTTCAGCAGTATTATATCAAAGATACCAAGCTTTGCAAACAAATACTTGGCATTTTTTCAATTTGCCAGAAATACCCGGTAAACACGTTATTGTGTAGGGTCAGCCCATAACGTGCTTCCCTTTGCTCCCAATTTATGTCCCATCTCAACGGCCTCGTCCTTGCCGACCCTGTCAATCAAGCGGGAGCTTGAAACTCAGCCGCGTCTCCTGGTCAGGCGCCAAGCTTACCTCTTTTTCCGTGGCGGCAAGGACTTCGGCGTCATAGGCCTCGTGCCATACGGCTATCTTATATTTGCCGGGCAGGATGCCGGTAATCTCGAACGTGCCGTCCGCCCCGGTAATGCAGTAATACGGGTCTTCCCTTACCACAACCCATGCCCTCATCCATCCGTGCCTGTCGCATCCGACCTTTATATTCTCCTTCAGCCCGAAGCTCTTGGCTATTGGCCTGCCGCGGCTGGGGATGCTCTCGTTAAAGGTCGCATTCTTCAGAGAAAACGCGTGGATGTTATGGGCCATAGGGTCACTGTTTCTTATCTCAAGGGTGCTGTTGGCGGGTATGACCTGCACGTGCGGAACAAACTCACACTCTTTCTGGTCCAGTACGAAATGCCACTTCGCCTCAAAGTTCTTACCCTTGGTCATGCCCACAATGTATACAACGGCGTTTTTTATGCCCCTGGTATCCTTGTCAACAATAAGCTTCTTTGACGGCCTTGTCTTCATCCCGCATACGTGCCTGTCCTTATCCACCACAAGCATAGCGGGCTCCGGTATCTTGCCGACAAACTCAACCTTGCCGCTGACCATGCAGCCGTCTTTGACCTCCACCGCCTCATATTCACACCAGGCAGAGGGCGCAACAGCCACCAGCCAAATAAGAACCGACAGAGACATGCAAAGTTTCTCTAACATACCGCAACACCTCCCCTTCTTGATAACCCAAAGATACCGCTCATGTCCTGTACTCGATTATATTCCCATCCTCACAGCGGGTCGACATAAATCTACCCCCGGTTTTGCTACGTTGCTACGTTGCTAGGTCGTTACGTCACAAGATATTCTTTAAAAGCGCGGCAACAAAGTGCTGAGAGAAAAAGGCAAGAGGGGGTGGGAAATCTACGTCCGGACCTTAAACATACGTCTGCTATGCTTCTATGTTTCTATGCTTCTACGTTTCTATGCCTCCATATCTATGAGTCGCCTCTTCAGGGCCAGCCCGCCCTTACCGGAGTAACCCGTGAGTTCACCCCTGGAACCCACCACGCGGTGACAGGGTATGATAGGCGCCAGCGGGTTCCTGCCGCATGCCCCGCCGACGGCCCTTGCAGCATTCGGACGGCCTATCGCCCGGGCCAGGTGGCCGTAAGACCACGTCCGGCCATAGGGTATCCTGCGCAACCCCCTCCAGACCGCTTGCTCAAAGGGTGTGCCGGCGGCCATGTCGAGCCGAACACCCTTAAAACCCTCCCTCTCCCCGTCAAAGTAGCGTCGCATGGCCGTTTTGGCCGCGGTGTTAGAGCGGTCGTCCCTGACCGCCTCGACACCGAAACGGCACTTCATGGACCTCAGAAAAACCCTTTCGCTGGAGACGGGGAACTCTATCAATAAAAGACCCTTCGGACCCCAGGCAAGATAGACGGTGCCCACAGCGGTTTTAAGGCCGGTGTAGAAAAATTTCGCCAACAAGCTTCATCCCCCGGGTCGCTTCTTGTCAGTGGTCAGCTTCACAGCCAGGTAGATTCCGATACCGACGGCGGAGAGGAAGAGAAACGTCAGCAGCATACAGGCGGCCAGGTTCACCACGGCCCAGAAGACGTCAACCCTGTCGGTAAACCACCGGGTGCCCCAAAAGCCCACGTACTTGCCCACAAAGAACGAGGCCAGCGCCAGGATGACAATCCCCGGGATTAGATACTTCATGTCGCCCTTCTGGGGCGCCATGGATACGGTAAATATTATAGTAGCTATCATAAAGCCCACCCAGCGCGGGTCTTTATACTCGGCGCCGTTCCACAGGCTGAACAGTGTCTCCCTGATGGTGTCCAGGGTTTCTTTTGAAAACGCGAAAAATCCGTCCGCCGTGAACTCTATGTCCTTCGGCACCGCCGTCTTTATTGTCACCGGGTTATCCAGCAGGAAGGATATGGCAATAAGCACCGCCGCACATCCGGCGATGGGGGCGAAGACAATCAGGAAATCCCCTAAGACCGGTATCTTGGGGCGGTCGTATTTTATCTCGGCGCCTTCCAACCTGAGCAGGTTGAATTCCGTTATGGTGGCGCCCGTCACCAGACACATGACCGCGTGGCTGCACTCATGGACGATAGTGCCGGGGTAGAGGAAGACGTTGAGAACCCTCTCTTTGGCATACTTTGACCACAGCACCTTTATGCCAAAGCTGAGGAATATGATTAGTATAAGCCACACTGCCAGGGCGATGTAGATGTCCCATACCTCCCGCGAAAAAATCTACACTTCCCCCCCCACTTGAGCGACACATTAGCAAAGTGCAACCCGTCTTGTCAAGCCGTTTTGGGGGGAAGCGGATGGGGAGGGGCGGGGGGGGGTGGACGGCTGGGGATGGTACATAGGGTGTGTCAAGACGCACCACAAAAACTCAAAACGGCAGTTCCTGTTGGCCGCCGAGCGCGGGTTCGCCTGATTTGCCGGATATGCCCAGCATCTCTCTCAACATCAGGGCGTTGCGTACGGCGGAGCCCGCGTGGCAGTTGTTGAAAAAGACGAATGTGCTGTCGGTAAGTGCCTCTAAGGCGTGAATGGCGTCAAGGAATTCCTTCAGCTCGGCTTCACTGTACAGATAATCGTACCTTACTGATGTCGGCACGTTGAACCAGTTCGGGTTCCGGCCGTGGAGGCGGAAGTAGCCCACAGAAGAGGTGACTCTGGGGTTAAACGGCATCAGTCTGGGCAGTCTGGGTTCGTCCACCACGCAGTACCCCAGAGAATTTCTCCTCAGAAATTCCAGTGTCCTGTCGTCATGCCAGGCGTGGTTTCTGAACTCCACCACCACGGGAATGCCCTCAAGCCTCTCGCCAAATTTCTTCAGGTAGTCCAGCGTGACATTGTTCGGGCGGAACCACGGCGGGAACTGGGCCAGCACGCAGGCCAGGCTGCCCGACTCCCTGAGCGGGACCATGGAGAATAGAAATTTCTCAAACACCTCGCGGTTGTCGACAAGAGTCTTCCTGTCCTCCTGCCATATCTCATGGGTCATGCCCCTGAACGCCTTGACGGTGAACTCGAACCCCGGCGAAATTTTACCCAACATGCCCTCCATGCTCTTCTGCGAGGGGAGGGTGTAGTAGGTGGAATTTATCTCCAGACACCTGAACCCCAGCTCCCTCTCGTAGTAGCGCAGCATGTCCTGTTTCTTGATTTTCGGCGGGTAGACGACGCCCCGCCAGTCATCAAACGAGAAGCCGCTGGTGCCGAGTTTTATCATCAATCGTTACCATGAACATGAAGACGGAGGACATGAGATTGCTTTGTCCGCATCAGGCGGACTCGCAACGACAATACGGAACATTACTTTGTATTTTAGGAGCTCTCAATAATAGAGATACCGGTCCTTGAGCCATGTGATTAGCTCCGGGTCATAGGGCAGGTCCAGCCTGGGCCGGGGGCCCTCGCTGAGCGGCCGTACGTCAATCGGTAGCCTGTCTGTTGCCATATTGTACGACCTCTCGGCCACCGCCCTGAGGCCGACCACGTCCTCAAGGTTATATCTGATGAGGGTGTCCAGTGCGGCCTGGTTGCCGCCACTTTTATACTCATGCCATAGCTTTACGGCCATGAAGCCGTCCACGTCCTGTAGTTTTCCCTCTCTGCCGAGGTCCATCCGTTTCTCCACCCACTTGAGCCCCCCGGTCAGACCCAGCCTCCTTGTCACAAACCTCAGGTCGATGTGCGCGGTGGGCAGTTTGAGTCCCGGAAATTTTGCCCTCAAGAAGGGCACGTCGAACTGCTTGCCGTTATAGGTGACAAGCATAGAGAATTTTCCGACATAAGCCGGGAATTCCCACAGGTTCTTCCCTTTGACAAACACCCTGGTCTCACGGCCGTCGTACGTGCCGACAACTGTGACGTCGCCCCACGCGTACGATATGCCGGTGGTCTCTATATC
>JAUVQR010000023.1 GCA_030598065.1 Planctomycetota bacterium
AAATTTTTAGTTGCAATCTTGGCCCGTATGTCATATATTTTTTATTTACAAAATGATATGTAATTACAAGTTACGGGCCTACCACACGGTTTCTGCCGTTTGCGAGCGATATCCCCGTGGAAAAAGCGTTCTGAAGGACGTCGCCCGTGCATTGTTTGTTTTAAGGAGAAGACATGGAAGCAGTTGTTGATATAAGTATATTGGATTCCGATGGCGTCTCGATAGATGACGTAATGCTTTTCAGGAAAAAGATTTATACCAGCTTTGAGGAAAAGCAAAAACTCGAAAAAGAGGTAGAAAAGTCCCGGCAGGCCGTAAGTAGCAGCCGTGACGCGTCTAAAAAGAAGGCGCTGTGCCAGGGCCTGGGGATCGGGCTATGGCTGTTAGGGCGGACAAAGGAGGCGGTGGAGGCCTTAAAAGAGGCAAAGACAAGAAAGGCGGTTGCCTACTATCTTGGGAAATGTTACGAGGAGTTGGGTGAATACGATAAGGCCCTGGAGTGCCTCGAGAGGTTCAAGAAGGAAGGCGCAAAGGATTTTAGGCTGGAGATGGACCTGGTTGGCGTGAAGAGGAAGGCGGGGATGCTTAAAGAGGCCCTGAAGAGGGTCGAGCAATTCTCCAAGGCCCACGGAGAAGAGGCCGAACTGCACTATCAATGGGGTTGTTGCCTGGAAGACGCCGGTGAGTATATAGACGCGATGTCCCATTACGAAAAGACCCTGGAACTGGACCCCGAACATCCGGGGGCGCACTTCCGTATCGCTTACAATTACGACCTTGAAGGTGAGGACGACAAGGCTGTCGAGTATTATGAGAAATGCGAGGTGCTTTCACCGACGTACACCAACGTGTTTATCAACCTTGGAACGCTGTATGAAGACCGTGGGGATTATGAAAAGGCGGTGGCGTGTTTTGAGGCCGTTCTGAGGGCGGACCCTGATAACGAAAAGGCGTATCTTTACCTGAAGGATACGAGGTCGGCCCTGAATATGTATTACGACGAGGAGAGAATCAAGGCGAAAGACAGGGAGAGCGAGGTCCTCAACATACCCATATCGGATTTCGAGCTCTCTGTAAGGAGCAAGAACTGTCTTGAACGGATGAATATAGCTACATTGAAAGACCTCACGCTGGTGACGGAAACCGATCTGCTGTCTTATAAAAATTTCGGGGAGACTTCCCTGAATGAGATAAAGAGCGTGTTGACACAAAAAGGGTTATCGTTGGGGCAAGCCCTTGATAGAGCAAGGTCGCTGCTGGACGTCTCCGGTGAGTCCGCAGGGTGGGTAGAGATGTTAGAGCACACCCTGGATGGCCTGGAACTGTCGTCACGTACCCTGAAGGTCCTGGAGAAGATGGGGTTAAATAACATTGGTGAACTTGTATGCATGTCCGAAGAGGAGCTCCTTTCTCACAAGTCGATTAAAGGGGGTCATCTGGAAGAGATAAAAGAAAAATTAGGCCTGCATGATTTGAGGCTGAAGGGAGATGAAAAAGCGGCGGAATAGCGGGTTTGATGGGCGTGTCTGCGGATTCCCGGCGGGAATTCCCGTATTGAACCGTTGAAAATCGTTTCGGAAACACCTGTGTTTGGTAAACGGTTTTTTTCATAAAGTTGTAGCGGGGTGGCGCTCCGATATGGAACTTGCGTAAAAGAGGATAAAGTGCCTTGTGGCAGGTGTTAGGAGTTGACCCTGGCCTTGCGGCTACCGGTTTCGCAGTGGTAGAAGCCCTCGATAGCGGGGGACGCGTAAACGATTACGGCTGCATAAAAACCGGCTCCGCTCTGGCTACGCAGGAGCGGTTGAGTATTATATACAATCGCATCTCTGAGGTAATCCGCAAGTGGCCCCCGAATCTACTGGTCATTGAAGACGCCTTTGTTCATATGAAATACCCCAAGGCCGCTTTGCAGCTGGGAGAGGTCAGAGGCGTTATAAGCGTGGCGGCCCGCAACCTGAACGTAGACGTCTTTGAAGTAAGGCCGTCTGAGGCGAAATTGGCGCTGACCGGCAATGGTGCCGCCGGTAAGAAGCAGGTCGAAAACGCGGTGAGGCGGATTTTAAACACAGGCGTCCCATTCGGATCAAACCACGTCTCGGACGCAATGGCCCTGGCCCTGACGGGTTTATCCCGGAACGGTTGGTTCAATTGGCCCTGAAAGGAAAGACCCTGATTCGTCCGGCAAACGGTGGCGACGGGCCTGCACCCGTCTTTTACTCTCAAAGCGGTCCCTTTAATATTACGTGATTCGGTATCTAAAAGGAAAACTGTTAAAGAAAGAAGACGACAGGATAGTCTTGTTGACAAACGGGGTTGGATACGAGGTCAGGTTACCCGCGGTGGTGAGGTCAACGTATAACGCGAAACAGATTGACGACGAGGTCGAGCTCTACATCTCCTACCAGCAGGCGGAGAAGCAGCCGAAACCGGTGCTTGTAGGTTTTAACAGCGAACCCGAGAGAGAGTTCTTTGAAAAACTCCTGACCGTGCACCGCATAGGGACCTCAACCGCGGTGGAGGCACTCACGATACCTATAGGCGAAATCGCCAGGGCGATAGAGGAGAAAGACGTTGCGGCCCTGAAAAAACTAAACGGCATCGGAGAGCGCGCGGCGGAAAAGATTGTGGCCGAGCTTCACGGCAAGATGGGGAAATACGCCCTGATGAGTGAGGGCGCCGCCCTTTCTGCCGCCGAGCCGGAAGACCTGAAGAAACAGGTAATGAGTGTCCTGGTCGGGCAGCTTGGATACAGGTCGAACGAAGCAAGCCAGATGATAGACGAGGTCTTGCATAAGTCTCCGGATATCAGCTCCCCTGAGGAGTTGTTTGAGGAGGTATATAGAAGCAGTAAGAAACTCGGTTCGGGTGAGGGAATTAGAGGCATTAACACAGGAGGCCCATAATGGTGTCACCGGAGGCCTACGAGGCCTTACGCCCAGCATCCGCCCCCGGCGAGGGCGACGACAGATGCAGCCTGAGACCCAAGAGGCTGTCGGAGTATATCGGCCAGTCGCAGGTGGTTGAGTCCTTCGAGATTGCCGTAGAGGCGGCGAAGAAGCGGTCGGATGCGGTTGACCATATACTGCTTTTCGGGCCGCCCGGGTTGGGTAAGACCACACTTGCCAACATAGTCGCCGCGGAGATGGAGGTGGACATAGTTACCACGTCCGGCCCCGCGATTGAGAAGGGCGGGGATTTGATGGGTATCCTGACGAATCTCAAGAAGGCGGACGTGCTTTTCATAGACGAGATTCACCGTCTGCCGAAGGCCGTGGAGGAGTATCTGTATTCCGCCATGGAAGATTACTACATCAACATCGTCTTTGACAGGGGCATGCACGCGCGCAGCTACCGTTCAAGGCTGGAGGAGTTTACGCTGATAGGAGCGACTACCAGGGCGGGTCTCTTATCGTCTCCGCTCAGAGAGAGGTTCGGGATACAACGCGGGCTCAATTTCTATTCGGTCGAGGAGCTTGTGCAGGTTGTGGTGCGTTCCGCTTCGCTTCTGGGCGTGACCATTGAAGAAGACGGTGTGCTGGAGATTGCGAAACGTTCAAGGGGTACACCCAGGGTCGCTAACCGTGTCCTCAGGCGGGTCAGGGACTATGCCGACGTGAAGTCAAATGGCAAGATAACAAGGCCAGTGGCGTGTGACGCCCTTCGTTTGGAGGGTATTAATGAGGACGGGCTTTCCATACTGGACCGGAGGTTCCTGGAGACCATAATCCAGAATTATAAGGGCGGTCCCGTGGGGTTGGACGCCATAGCCGCGGTCCTTCACGAGGAGTCGGACACCCTGGCGGACATGGTAGAGCCCTACCTGCTCAAGGCGGGCTTCTTGATAAGGACACCGAAGGGAAGAAAGGCTACAGAGCGCGCCTATTCCTCTCTTGGACGCGAAGCGCCGGTCGAGGCCAACGGGCAATTGCCGTTACTCCCGGAACATAAGGTAAGAGGCACATGAGGCTATTGCTGCACATCTGTTGTTCCCCGTGCCTGTGCGTTCCACTGGAAGAGCTGAAAAAAGACGGCATAGAGGTGGAGGGTTTTTTTTATAACCCTAACATACATCCTTTACTTGAGTTTCGCAGGAGAATGAAGTCGGTGAAGGTCTACCAGGAGACCTCGTCGATGCCCATCCATTATTGCGAGGATTACGGGTTGAACGAGTTTCTTGACACAATCAAGCACCACGACGCGCCCAGTAGGTGCGCCGACTGTTACCGGATGAGGCTTACCGCCGCGGCCAGGCACGCCCGCGCCAACGGCTTCGACGCCTTCAGCACCGCATTGCTCTTCAGTGCCCGCCAGAAACATGAGCTCCTGAAGGAAGCGGGAGAAGAGGCCGCGAGCAGGGAGGGAATACCATTTTATTATGTGGACTACCGCCACCTCTACGACGAAAGCCGTGAGATGGCCAGGAAGAAATGTCTTTACCTGCAGTCTTATTGTGGTTGTATATTCAGTGAGTCCGAACGATATAATCCCACCACTAAATATCTTTACAAGGGAGAACTGAACGTCTCGGCATGAGTTTGACACGGGTGGCACGGTCATGTGGCATATGATGCATAGGGAGAATGAAGAGAATAGCCGATAGTCTAAGAGGCGACTGCGGGCACGACCACCCGGAAGTGAAGAAGACGGCGTTACTCCTGACCCTAATTCTCTGCCTGTCGTCATGCGGGAAACCAGCCCTTGAGTATCGGACCGAGGCCGTTTGGCCAAGGGTGCCGGAGGTGCAGGTAGTGCTGCTGAAGGACGTGGACTCCGTCCGGCTGGCCGTGCACGCGCCATACAGGTTGGTTAGCGTGAGTAATGGAAAGACGTTACTCTGGGGCGACGAACTCGGTGAGACCACGGTCGCTTTCCGTGGCGGTGAACTGATGCTCGGTAAGGACAGGTTTTCGGCGACCAGGGTTAAGATAATAAGCCGAAGGGACGGTGCGGTGGAGCTCAACGGGACCCGTTACCGGGGAGAGGTCTCTCTGGTTGCGGTGCCGTCGAACCGTTTAAACGCGGTTAACCGTCTTAACGTGGAAGAATATGTTCAGGGCGTCCTGGGAAGCGAGATGCCGAGTTACTGGGACGAGGAGGCCCTGATGGCTCAGGCCATTTGTATCAGGACGTACGTGCTTCAAAAGAAGCTTGAACACAAGTCCCTCAATGCCATGGACCTGGCCTATCGTGGAACAGCCAACGAGAACTGGAGGCTGAACAAGATAGTGGTGGAGACGAGGGGCATAGTTATGTTCTATAGCGGCAGGTTGTTCTACGCTTATTTCCACAGTACCTGTGGAGGTCATACGGAGCCGGCGACTTACGTGTTCGGAGGTAAAGACCTGGGGGCGCTAAAGGGCGTTGAGTGCGGATTCTGCGGAGGGTCCAGATACTACAGCTGGGAGGTTGACGTCAGCAAGGCCGAGATCGAGGAAAAACTTAGAAAGAAGTACCCGGCGATAAAAGGACTCTCTGCCGTAGTGCCGGTGAAACCGGGACCGGGCGGACATTACTCGGCGGTTAAGATAAAATACGCCGGCGGAGGACTGGAGATGAGCGCAAACGAGTTTCGGCTCCTGGTGGGGCCCAGCAAGATATTTTCGACCGCGCTATCGGCAAAAGACAGAGGCGGGCAGATAAGGTTTAAGGGAAGCGGATGGGGACACGGAGTGGGCATGTGCCAGTATGGCGCCCAGGGTATGGCGGAGAGCGGTTATCAGTGGTATCAGATATTGAGGCATTATTATCCTGGTGTCGAGTTCGTAAAGGTATATGAGTAGCCCGTCCGGCTCGCCATCCGTCTGATGAGACGTCACCGGAGCGATGAGCAGGTTGAAAGGGCTCGTTTTTGCAGTTCAGCATATTAAAAACAGACAGCCGCTCGAAGGCTAGATACGGTGAGATAGAGACCTCGCACGGTATAGTGAAGACCCCGGTCTTTATGCCCGTCGGGACCCAGGCCACGGTTAAGGCGCTGACGCCGGCGCAGTTGCTGGACATGGGGACGGAGGCGATTATATGCAACGCCTACCACCTCAGCCTGAGGCCGGGAGAACAGGTCGTTAAGGCCCATGGGGGCCTTCACCGCTTCATGGGCTGGGACAGGACGATTGTTACGGACAGCGGCGGTTTTCAGGTCTTTTCCCTGAAGAACGTCGCTAGGGTCTCGGAAGAGGGCGTGGAGTTTGCCTCTCCGTTTGCCGGAGAACGCGTGTTCTTCAGCCCGGAGAGGGTGATAGACATTCAGAGGGCGCTGGGTAGCGACATAATGATGCCGTTTGACCATTGTGTGCCTTATCCGTGCGAGTGGGACGGTGCAAAAGAGGCCATGCTCAGGACCGAAAGATGGACGAGAAGGTGCGTTGACGCCCTGTCTGGGGAGAACCCGGGGGGCCAGGCGCTTTTCGGCATAGTGCAGGGCAGCGTATTCAAGGACCTGCGGCTGGAGAGCGTGAAACGTACGGTCGAAATGGAGCTTGACGGCTATGCCGTGGGAGGCCTCAGTGTGGGAGAGGGCAAGCACTTGATGAAGGAGGTTCTGGACTATACTATAGAGTGTCTACCGTGGGACAAACCCCGCTACCTTATGGGTGTAGGCCGCCCGGAAGACATTGTGGACGCGGTTGCGAAGGGTGTGGACATGTTTGACTGCGTGCTGCCCACCCGAAACGGCCGTAATGGCGCCGCGTTTGTCCGGGGCGGGAAGATAAGACTCTTTAACAGCGCTTACAGGGAAGACCAGAGGCCACTGGACAGCGACTGTGACTGCTACACGTGCAGGACGTTCTCGCGCGCGTATCTGCGTCACCTGTTTTTTGCCGGAGAGATTCTGGCCATGACGCTCGTGTCGCTGCACAACGTTCATTTTTTCCAGGAGTTGATGTCGGATGCCCGGGGGGCCATCCTTAGCGGGACCTTCGGAAGGTTCAAGGACGGGCTTCTCGAGGCTGAAGACAAAGGAGGACAGTGAGATGGATTTCTTAGCTCAGGCGAGCGCAAAACCTTCTGTGTTCTGGACGACTATGATTCCGTTCATGATAATGGCCGTAGTCATCTATGTGTTTATCCTCAGGCCACAGAAGGTAAAAGAGGCGGCGAGGGAGGAGATGCTGGACTGTATAAAGAAGAAGGATAAGGTGGTAACCAACGGCGGCCTGCACGGCGTTGTCCTTAGTGTCAAAGAAACGGAACTCATGCTCCTGATAGACAGCAGTAAGGACATCAGGGTAAAGGTGGAAAGAGATTCCATTGCGTCAATACTGGGCAAGGAAGAGGTGTGAGAACCGAACGCGTGACAGGTCCGCATTGTGACGAAGAATAGAGTCTGGACAAAAAAGAAGATAAGGAATTAAGAGAGATGCCCAAGGGAAGCTACCGCTGGAAAATATCGCTTATTGCCGTGACGATTGCCACCGCACTGTTCGCCCTCTACCCGCCTGCCGATAAGGTTATGCGGGTTGACCGGATAAAGGAGATTGATGGAAAGGTTGTAGAACGGGAGACGATTAGAAAGTCTTCCATGTCCTTCCTGATGGGGCATCCTATCCGGAAAGAGGTTATCGTCAAGGAAGAAACGAACGCGGAGGGTAAGAAGGTAACCGAGAAGGTGATAGAGGAGATAGCCAGGGGCAGGATAAAGCTTGGGCTGGACCTCAGGGGGGGGTCGGAACTTATCTACAAGGTGCGGGTGCCCGCCGGCGAGGACAGGCCGGGGATTACCCAGGACGTCATAGACGTCTTGAAGAAGAGGATAGACCCCAGGGGAATAATGGAGTACAGGATACAGGAGCAGGGGTTCCACCGTATCTTGATACAGGTCCCGGGAGCCAGCCACTATGAGATAGAGCAGCTCAAGAACAGAATAGTGCGTTTGGGCAAGCTTGAGTTCCGGCTTGGGGCACCGAGGGATTCTGTGGAATACAAAGAAGCCGCGCAGGGGAAATCCGTGCCGGGCTACTACAAGCACTGGATAAGAAAGGCGAGCGGAGAGGCGGGTGACCCCAACGGGGAATGGTACCTTGTCCGTAACAAGGTAGAGCTTAGCGGAGAGAGTCTGTCAAGGGTTTATCCGGACCGTAAGAACTTGCAACCGGTCGTAGGCTTTGAGTTCAACACCGAGGGCAGGGCAAAATTCAGCCAGCTTACCGAGAGAAATATAGGTAAGCCGCTTGCCATCATCCTGGACGGCATACTTTACTCCGCACCGAACATACGGGAGCGCATCCCGGGCAGGGGAATTATTGAAGGGAATTTTACGCAGGACGAGGTCAATAACCTGCTGGCCATAATGCGGGCTGGAAGCCTTCCGGCCGACCTTGACCTGGAGATGGAGATGAGCGTCGGCCCCAGCCTGGGCAGGGAGTCCATAACGCACGGCATGATGGCTGGCCTGATAGGCGGCATGTTTGTCGTCTTGTTTATGGCCGTTTATTATATAAGGGCGGGCCTGGTAGCCAATATTGCGCTTGGTATGAACGTCTTGCTGGTCATAGGCACCCTTGCCTTGTTGGGCGCTACGCTGACCCTTCCGGGTATAGCGGGACTGGTGTTGATTGTCGGTATGGCCGTCGACGCCAACGTGCTTATCCTTGAAAGGATAAGAGAGGAGAGGGAAAAGGGCAAGGCAGCCGCTCTGGCGATGAAGACCGGTTATAGCAAGGCCTTTACCACTATTATTGACTCAAACCTGACCACGCTGATAACCGCCCTTATTCTTTACGCCGTGGGGACCGGTCCGGTCAAGGGCTTCGGAATAACGCTGACCATCGGTCTTCTGGTAAACCTCTTTACCGCCATATTTGTTACCAGGGTAATCTTCGAGGTATTGGGCTGGCAGGACTTCAGGATGTTGCAGCTCTTCCAGAGGCCCCACCTCCAACTGCTCAGTTACTTCAAGATGACGGTGCTGGCGTCGGCCGTTGTGATTGCCGTTGGGCTGGCGGTGTTCGAGTGGACGGGTACGGACAAGTATGACATAGATTTCACGGGTGGTACGCTGGTGCACCTGCAACTGGCCGAGCCCACACCGATAAGTGGCGTAAGGGACGCGCTTGCGCAGGTGGGTTACGGCGACGCGGAGGTCCAGGCCATCTGGGGCACGGCCACCATTGCCGCGGCGGAGGTGACGGAGTTCGGGGTAAGGATAAAAGGGCTGGGGGATGAAATGGTCGCCGAGAAGCTGGAGGGCGACTTCAGAAAGGCCCTTGGAGACCGTTTTGATGGTATTACCTTTGGTGCGACGCCTACGTCATTCAGCCTGGCGCTGAAGGACCCGGTGGAGGAGTCTGAATTAAGGGGTTGGCTAGCCAAGACGGGATATACCGATGAGGACATAGCCTCTCTTTCCCCTATCGGTGCGCCTACCAAGAGCTTTGAGATTACCGTACCCGCCTTGAGGGACGTTGGCACGCGCGCCGTGACGCTGGACTGGCTTTCCGTGGAAATACCGGGTCTCGCGGTGAGCGATGTAAGTCTCAGCTTCGGTGAGACACGGGAGATGGCCCCGCGCATTGGCGGCCCGGGAACGATACCTGTCGCCCAGGGAGGGCTTGAACTTGACTTGGACGAACCCGTAGACCCACAGCTTATGGAACTGGAACTGTGGAACAGGGGTTTTGGGGATGTCGTTGTCGTCATGCGGGACGAGAGGACCAGAAGAACGCGTAGTTCACGGCTTGAGGTGCGCGGCCCTATAAGCAGCTTAACCCTTCTTAAGGAGGGTATGGAAAAGACCGTCAGGCTGCCGGCGTTTACCTTCCAGACGGATACTTCATTAAGGATGGAACTAGACGCCCACCAGGAGGAACATTCCCTGAAGGAGCCGCTGGCCGGGTTGGGTGTCACCAAGGTAATCTCACTAAACGCGCCTTCAAACGCCTTTGCAGTAGAGATGAACCCTCTAAGCACCAGCAAGGTTCAGGAAAAAATCAGCAACGACATACTCAATACGTTCAAAGACAATCTCTATCTGGAGCAGGTAGAGGTAGGCTTTAATGTGTTGTCAGGGGAGGCGCCGGCGGAAGGAGGGCCTGCGGCCGCCGGAGATGAGGGAGCGGAGTCCCTGGTTCTCGTGACCTTGAACAGGCACGTTGCGAAAGAGAAAATAGAGGGAATTCTTTCCAGGTCGGGCTACGCGGGTATATTGGCGGAAACACTTGAACCCGGAAAGTCATACAGCTCGGTAAAGGTCCGCGTTAAGAGTTCTGAAACGGAAGCAATGGAGGCCGGCCTTTCAGCGGCGTTTATGGTCGCAGAGCCCTTGAAGAGGGTTGTGAGCATTGGTTCAACCGTCGCTGGGGAGATGAAGAACAGGGCCTTCCTGGCGCTTTTATCTGCCCTTGGGGCCATTATTATTTATATATGGATACGTTTCGGCGAGGTGAAGTTTGGCGTTGCCGCGGTCTTTGCCCTGATACACGACGTGCTTCTTACCCTGGGTGCCGTGGCCGTGGCGGGTTGTTTTCCCGTCATCTTCGGCGACATGAAGATAAACCTTGCCATGATAGCCTCGTTCCTTACGCTTATAGGTTATTCACTTAACGACACTATTGTAGTCTTCGACAGAATCAGGGAGAATATGGCCGGAAAGAAGACCATTAGCGAGAGCATGGTTAATGACAGTATAAATCAGACCTTGAATCGGACGGTAATAACGTCTATAACTACATTTTTCGTGGTGTCCTCCCTGTATTTCCTGGGCGGCGCCGAGATACACGGCTTTGCTTTTGTTATGATGGTAGGTGTAGTGGTCGGGACGTATTCTTCTATATTCGTTGCAAGCCCCGTTCTGGTATATTGGTCGACCGTCAGACAGGGCTTTGGTGTGATATTCTTGGTGTTGAGTGCGCCCGTGTGGGTCCCCTTGAAGGCGATTAAAGGGTTGCTTGGAGTAGGAGGGGGTAAGGTTCGTTCCCGCAGGGCTTAGAAGGATGTCATGTGATATGGGGTGGCGCCTTTTTGTTACTACGGAGGCGTTATGATCACAGGGAAGAAAAAGAGTGTTATCAGGAGATGGGAGACGCAGGTAGGCATAGGAGTGGCTGTAGCTTGTTTTTCGGTGTTAGGAGTATTTCTCGGTCTGAAGATTGGTGGGAGCGATAAGCCGTCTACACCCACGGCTTTCAAAGAGGCAGAGAGGTCTTCATGGGCCGAGAAAAGTCCACGGACACGAGAGGCATCACGGTCGAAAGCCGTGATACGCATGGGTAAAGAAGCGGCAGGGTTGCCCAATTTTGGAGAGCCGGCGCATCAGGGATTAGACCGCCAGCCGGGCTCTTATCTTTCTGAAGGGGAAGGTAGGGCTGTCAAGGCAAAGGGTGCGTTTGTCCGGAGGGGGTACTCCGACGAGACGGTGGAAAGGATGCTTGAAGAGGCCTCTAGGGCGAGGTATCTCGCGGACAGGGCGGCAGAGGAGGCGGCGCTTGAAGAACCCCCGACGATTGAACCTTCTTCGGGAGACATGCTTGCCGGCGGAGGTTTTGTGGGAGTGCGCGTAGCGGGATCGGCGCCGGAAGGCGCTATGGCGGCGGGTGCCGCAAGGCCTGACGTTGCGCCCGGTTATCCCAAGTCCCACACCGTCGGACCCAATGACACGCTGATGGGGATTGCGCAGCAGTATTACGGCACTGTCTCAAAGTGGACGTTGATATATGAAGCGAACAACATGTCAAACAGGAACGTAGTAGTGGTGGGTCAGAAGCT
>JAUVQR010000294.1 GCA_030598065.1 Planctomycetota bacterium
ATTTCTTGCTGATACCTCTCATGGTAGTCGTCGCGTACCTGGGCACGCTTCTGGGCAGGCGCCTGGCGAAGAACATACCGGAGGACAGATTCCGTCACGTGGTGCTGACGGCGCTCTTGTTGGCCGGACTTAACTTCATCTTCCGGGGATAACGGATATAGCAGTTTTAGATTATCCCTGATGCGTCTTCTTGGTATGCGGTGCAGCCAATAACGAAAACAGCCCGGCTGAGCCGGGCTGTTTTTTTGTTGATGTATTCTATGGAAGCGGAAAAGATGCGGCCTATTTCTTGCCGGACTTGTCCTTGATCATATCGGTAAGTCTTGAGGTGAATTCCAGGTCAGCGCCTTCGGCTACGGCGCGCTTCTTGGCCTCTGCCTTGACCTTCTTGACGTCTATGACGTCTCCGAGGCACTCTTCTGCGGCGGAACACCACTCCACACAGGTGGGTACTTTACTCTTGAACACGGTGTTGCCGCACTTGCAGTCTGTCTTCTCCTCGTCGGCGAACATCTCGACCGTCTTGCCACACTTCGGGCAATCACGCTCGATAATCTCCGGCGCAGTTGACTTCATACTGCCCGGGCATCTTACCTTTCCAGCCATGACGATATCTCCCCGCTTATGAGGTGGTCTGCTTCTTTATCTGTTTGTACGAGAAAACCCTGCCGCACGCACACCTGGTGGATTCTTCGTTACTCCACACCTCTACCATTTCGCCGCAATCGGGACACTTTTCTTCGTGAAAGCTTGGTGTATCCGGATTACCTATACAATCGTGTTTCGACATGGTGCACCTCCTTCAAAACCAAATTTTATTTGAAATTGCCCCTATCGTCAAGGGCTTTCCACCCGCCGGCCCGGCCCGGTGCGCATTTGGTATTGAATACTCTGTATGTCACTATATAATGCAGCCTTATGGGAAGGGACGAAGATACATCACGTACCGTCACCAGGGAAGAGATGAGGGAGGCGGACAGGCACGCCGTTGAGGAGTACGGCATCCCCGGTGTGGTACTGATGGAGAACGCAGGCCGGGCGGTGGCCCTGGAGGCGATTGACATGCTGGAGGACGCCCTTGTGCCGCGTGTGGCCATACTGTGCGGTAAGGGCAACAACGGAGGCGACGGCTTTGTAGCGGCGCGGCATCTGCACAATCAGGGCGTAACGGTGGACGTATATTTATTCGCGCTGACGGCCGACGTGGCCTTCTCGCACGACCCGTGGACCCACCTTAACACGCTCATCAAGATTGGGTTTGAGATTAAGGAGGTCACCACGGTGCCGGACGCCAGAGGTATATTTATGGAGATTGACGACGCGGACCTGATTATAGACGGCCTGCTTGGAACGGGCCTTGAGGGAGAGATTAGGGAGCCTTACCAGACCGCGGTGGAGGACATGAATAACAGTGGAGTCCCGGTGTTGTCCATAGACATACCGTCCGGTCTCGACTGCAATAACGGTCACGTATTGGGTGTCGCCGTCAGGGCGGCCAGGACGGTGACCTTTGTACTGCCGAAGAAGGGCTTTATGCTGGCCGAAGGCCCCGGACACGTGGGTGAGGTGGTCGTGGCGGATATCGGCATGCCCAGGGATCTGGTGCAGGGCTTGTAGTAGGGGCTACCCGGCGGGTCGCCCCTGCAGGACTAACCCCCTGCAATGGCCGGAACGACGGAGATGAGGTCGCCGTCCTTGACGGGTGTATCCTGGTTCTTCTGGAACCGGATGTCCTCATCGTTGACGTATACGTTTATAAACCTGCGTATCTCGCCGTTTTCGTCACAAAGCCTGTTCTTAATGCCGGGATACTTTGACTCCATATCATCTATTATCTCTCTGATGGAACTGCCGCTAGCCTCTACCTGTTCGGCGTTTCCTGTCAAGGGCCTTAATGGCGTAGGCACTCTCACTGTAACTGGCATCTTCGTGTCTCCATTGAAATTTCTTGTATCGAAAAAAACCTAATCGCTACCTGTAAACCTCTGAAGTATCCCGCGCGCTTGCCATTCCGAGGGAGTAAAACGGTAAATCGTAGGGGTGCGTTGCATGCAACGTGCCCCTACAAGCATTTTCTACGAAGGCGAAGCCGCCCCTGGCGCCCTTTGCCACCCCATCGCGGCCCCTTCGCTACGCTCAGGGCTTCGGCTCAGGGCTTTGGCTCGGAATGACACGGTGGCTTCAGGTAATTCCGCAGAGGCATATCCCGGAATACGGAGGCTCGTAC
>JAUVQR010000239.1 GCA_030598065.1 Planctomycetota bacterium
CTTCGGCGCATTTTACTTCGTTAAGTATGTAGTGGTCGAGCCGTGTGCTCCGAAGGTGCATCCGCCTCCGGCATGATATGGGGCGTATATAAATAGCCCGATGAATCGGGCAACTACAAATATTATGTAGCGGTCGAGCTTGCTCGACCTTTTGTAGGGGCGACCCGGCGGGTCGCCCCTACCGTATTCGTTTAGCAGAGTAAACTCTGCCACTACAGTATGTTTGATATTTGTGGTCGCGGTAGACAACGAGGTCTATCCTCGTTGATTGTCAACGACCTAAAGGTCGTTGTCTACAGTTTTCCCCTCCCTTGAGGGGAGGCCCGCCAGTGGCGGGTCTGCCTATGGCACGAGGGTAGGGGGAGGGTGGTTATTCAACCTTAAGTCCTTTTCCACCGTAAACATTGAGAGTACACGGTGCGCCGAGACGCACCCTACCACTTGGCACGGTCGTAGGAGAGTAGAAGTGTCGGGTGAGAGGCAGGCTCGTGTCCGTACCTACCTGAACACACCGGAGACGAGGTTTATGATGACCCAGAACAGGCCGTTGGCGCCGCACACGGTCCCGGCATAGGCGAGATAGTGGCCCCTTAGCTCAAAGGTGCGGGTGACCCTCATTGCGTACACGCCGGTGACTATCGCGCCGATTGACAGGAGTATCTGGATAACAAGGATGGCTATGTGTACTATAAGGAAGAATACGATTAGAGACAACACGCCCAGGGCCAGGGAGATTATTGCAAAGAGAGACCATTTTTTCTTCAGGTACTGCATGGTTCCGGGCTCCACAGGGTATTGGCAGAAGCAGTAAAAAACTTGCCAGAATTTTACAAGGCTACGCGGGTGAAATCAACTCCAATATGTCATTGCGAACGGAGTGAAGCAATCTCGTAAATCTCTTGAACATACATGAGATTGCTTCGTCCGCCTCGGACGGACTCACAATGACAGAAGGAGCGGCGCGACACCCACAATGACCGGATTAGCTACCGTTCCGCATATTACCCACGTCAACCCATGTCACAGGCAAAAGAAAATCAACACGATTCGATAATATTTAAGGGGTACAGCGCGGCCCTGTCAGGAGCTCTATGTCGCTACTGTCGAACACGCAACTGTGACCTGTTATGTTCGTTTCTTCCTTGTATCTGCCGCAGGTCGTGACCTGGCCGATGGGCTGGCGGAACATCTGGAACCACGGCATCCACACGGGTTTCTCCGGCGCGGCGCCCGTTATCCCCGGACCCAGGTTGTGCAGGTTTATGTCCTGCAGCGCCTGCCATACCACCCAGTGCCCCATGCTGTGTCCCACGACCTTGATTCTCTCCTCGTACCGGCAGTTCTTTTTTCTCAATTCGGCCTTTGTTCGCTCGATTCGGTCGTCCCTCTCCAGTATGTCTTTTCGCAGTATCTGCGCCACGCTCTTAACGTAAGCGCCGAAGAAGATGGCGTAGCCCGGATAGTTGCCCCAGGTCAGGGTAGGGAAGCTGTGGTTCAAGAGGAGGACGTCCTCGTCCTTCTCCTCGCAGGTGGCCTCGACGCTGAAGAGCCGTGACGGGCTATCAGGGGTCGAGGCCATTTTCGTCTCCTCCACGCAGGTTATCCGGATACCTCCCAGTTGCCCCTTCTGTTTCTTGTTCATCAGGATTTCGTAGAGGGAAAATATGGTGAGCAAACCGGGGGCGCAGTTCGCCTGCCTCTCTTTTTCATTTTCCCGTCGCGCGTCAGAGGCGCAGATGCCCTCCTCGTGGACGGTGTCGGAATCGCTCATGCTGCACCTCAGCCCCGGTACTATATAGATGGCCATTTGTTCTCCGAGTGCCTTTACGCACAAAAAACGCAAAAAAATATAAAGAGGAAGCCCCCATCTCAAGTTGCAGATTATACACCGAAACAATTCCCTTGGAAGCGGAATCCTATTCTTGGTGCCCTTGAAGCAGGCGCCCCTTGAAACAGACGCCTTGAAACAGACGCATTGTATGGTAGAATGCGGGGCATATCTAAGACATCCAAGTAATCATAATGCAAAGGATTTCTTAATTGCCAAGGCTTCGAAAAAAAATGTCGTCCGGGACGGTTGTTATTATTTGCGGGCATTTCACGCAATCGTCCCGTCAGTTACCACCCCGTTTTTCCTTCCAGGGCTTTACCTGAACGCTCTCCTGACACCCCTGGTCCAGGGGTCTTCCTTCCGGGGCGTTTAACGCCTACGTTTGGGTTATTGTTCTTGCGGCAGTTCCAAACCCTATACGATTTTTTCTTTGGATTGGGGTCAATGCCGCCGCCACCGTTAGAATTATAAGAACAGGAGACTTGAGTGAAGTCCTTTAATCTACTTGCGACTTTTTTGCTGATGCTGATATTGTTATCCGGCTGCGCAAGCCAGCCGGACACCCCGGACACCAAGGTCACAAAGTCAGCTCCGCCTAAAATGAAGAGGGAGTTTGAGTTCACGTATTCGGCGGATATCACAGACATCCCCAGAGACGCAAATGACGTGCGTATATGGTTCCCGATACCGCAGTCCGACGAAAACCAGGATATCAGCAGGCTTAGGATAAAGACCACCGAAGGCTACAAGGTCTACACCGAGCCTGTGTATGGCAACAAGATAGGCTACATACACGTTAATGTGAAGGAGAGTCCGCCGGCCGACATCCCCCTTGTGCTCAGTTTTGACGTGACCAGGTACGAGGACCACGGTGAGCGTAACCCGGTATTATTGAAGGAAGACGCCGGCAAGTACCTCAAGCCGTCCCGCCGGGGCGCCATCACCCCTGAGGTGGAAGAGGCTGCCTCGCGAATCGGACAGAGTCAAAGTGAACCCCGGCACAGGGCGAGGGAGACCTTTCGGTACGTAATA
>JAUVQR010000139.1 GCA_030598065.1 Planctomycetota bacterium
AGATGATGCATGACCTGGTTGAAAAGGCCAGCGGCAACGTTAACAGGGAATCCGGGTTTAATGCCCCTGGAGTCCTCAGGGGCATGGGAGAGGGCGCGGCATCTTCGGCGTGCGGCGCCGGTGAGGGCCTTGACGTGCGGACGCTAAGCTCAAACTGTGTGCTTTCGGCCGCAGAGGATACGCCGAGGCGCGCGGTGCGGGAGTTTTACGCCGACGCTGCTACGGAGCCGCAGGAGGAACTGTGCTGCGCAGACACCCTCTCTGCTACAGACGTGGCCCATATCCCGGCGGGCGTCCTTGAACGCGCGTACGGTTGCGGCAGCCCGGTCACCCTGGCCGGCATACGCCGGGGTGAGAACGTGCTGGACCTGGGTTCGGGCGCGGGGATAGATTGTTTTATTACGGCCAAGAAAGTGGGGCCGGACGGTTTGGTCATCGGTGTTGACATGACGGACGAGATGCTGGACGCCGCTAGGGGGTTTAAGACCGAGGTGGCAAGAAGCCTCGGTTACGATGTGGTGGATTTCAGGAAGGGTTTCTTGGAGGAAATCCCGGCGGACGCGGGATCCATAGACGTGATACTGTCGAACTGCGTGATAAATCTCTCTCCGGATAAAAAACAGGTGTTCGGTGAGATGTGGCGTGTGTTAAAGGACCACGGCCGTATCGTCGTGTCCGACATAGTGTCCGACCAAGAGGTTCCGGATCGCCTGCGAGCGGACAAAGAGCTTTGGGGACAGTGCCTGAGCGGCGCGCTGACGGAGGAAGAGTTCCTGGCGTTTCTTGAGCAAGCCGGTTTTTACGGCACCGAGATAATCTCAAAGTCGTTTTGGAAGGAAGTCGAGGGCTACAGGTTCTTCTCCGTGAACGTGCGGGGTTACAAGTATAAGAAAAGCTCCGGGTGCATGTACAGCGGCCACAGGGCCGTGTATCTGGGCCCCCAGAAGGCCGTAATAGATGAAGAAGGACATCTATTCCCCAGAGGGGAAGAGGTAGAGGTCTGCACCGACACGGCCAATAAACTCAGGCGGCCCCCGTATTCCGGCAGCTTTGTCGTTATTGAACCGTCGGGTGAGACAGACGTCAACCTTGGCTGCGGTACGGATTCCGATGAGGGCGGCAAGTGTTGCGGGTAGAATAAAGTAGAATAAAAATGAAAATTCCCTGCCATGTTTTCGTTTTGAATATAGTGGTTGTCTTTTTTATGGGTGCACTTTTGTGTCAGACGGAGGCACATGGTGTAGATGTAGATGGTATAGACCCTGGCGAGATACTTTCGGCCTTGCCGGAGGACGCTATCAGGTCAATAGACCGTCCAAAATTTGTCTCAGGCAAGAAGGCCGACAAGCAGATGGGCGACGACGAGCCGGTTATCGGTCTGGAGATTGATGGCGAGGCACGGGCGTATCCACTGTACATGTTAAGCTCCCACGAGATAGTAAACGACGTCATCGCGGGCAGGCCCGTTGCCGTAACGTGGTGACCACTCTGCTTCACGGGTGTGGTCTACACCCGCGACATGGACATGGACGTTGACATGGACACGGCGGATGGCGAGCCGCTGGAGTTCGGCGTCTCCGGAAAACTGTGGAAGAACGCGCTTCTCATGTACGACCGGCAGACCCACTCCCTGTGGAGCCACATCACGGGGGAGGCTATTGAAGGCCCGCTGGAGGGAAAAATCTTGCAGCGGCTACCGTCTACGCACACGACGTGGGGTGAGTGGAAGGAGGCGCATCCGTCTACCGGGGTGTTGTCAAAGGGCGGCCTCTTCGGGAGGAAGTACAGTTCAGACCAGTATCAGGGTTATTACGCGGACCGCAGCCGGGCCGGTATGATGCCCCTGAAACATGCTGACAATAGGGTTCCCGCAAAGGACCACGTCGTGGGGGTAAAGGTCGGCACGGTTGCCATGGCCTATCCCTTTTCATACATGGAAAAATCCCCGGTTGTTAACGATGAGATAGATGGCACCGAACTTCTGGTCCTGTTTTCTCGACAGACCAGAACTGCCACCGTGTTCAGCAGGCGGCTCGGCGACAGGACCCTGACATTTAAGGAAGGTCCAGACCCGGGTCAAGTCTCAGGGCGCGCCAACTCGCTGGTCATGGACAACGAGACGGGAAGCCTGTGGCATGCCCTTACCGGTGAGGCAGTTGAAGGCGAGCTGAAGGGCGAGAGATTAAGGCGTGTGCCCAATATGGTCTCATTCTGGTTCGCGTGGAAGGACTATTTCCCCGATACGATGGTATTCGGGAGTGAGGGCTAGAGGTCGCTATGACGGAAGACGTCCTTATAATATTCGTAAAATACCCAGAGCCCGGCAAGGTGAAGACCCGCCTGGCCAGGGCCATTGGTGAGGGTGGGGCCTCGCGCCTGTACAGGCTGATGGCAGAAGACACTGTGGGGCGTCTCGGCGCCAGAGGGAGCGGGCGACACAGAAACAATGGTGAATACGAGACTATCGTTTTCTATGACCCGCCCGAGAAATTCCAGGAGATAAAGGACTGGTTAGGTGGAGGGCTACGTTATATAGAGCAGTCGGGAAAAAACCTGGGCGAGAGGCTCGCCGGCGCGTTCGATGTGGTCTTTTGCGCCGGCGCCAGGCGTGTCGCCGTTGTCGGGACCGACTGCCCCGGCGTTACACAGGATACCGTTACGAAGGCATTGGCGCGTCTCCGTGAGAAAGACGTTGTAATAGGCCCGGCGGCGGACGGCGGCTATTACCTTATCGGCTTGTCCCGCAACGCGCCCGAACTCTTCGCCTCGATAGACTGGAGCACCGACATGGTCTTCAACCAGACACTGGAAAATGTAGAACGGCTGGGCCTTTCCTTTACCACTCTGGAGGTCATGAAGGACGTCGACGAGTTGTCCGACCTGTCCGCCGAACAGCTTCATTCGATAGAACGAAAGGCATAAGAACGGGGGTAATCGTGAGGCTGATTGTTCTCGTCAATATTATTGCGTTCGTGATGTTTGCGACTGGCTGTTATGGAGAGCACGTCTTTACGGAAGATGCGATATCCGTCTCCGGCTCCACAACCTGCCTCCCGGCGGTTGAAAGGGCAGCCGTAAAGTTTATGGAAAAGTACGCACAGTTGACCGTAAGCGTGTACGCCGGAGGTTCAGGCCTTGGAGTGCGCGAGGTAGCCGAAGGGATTGTGGACATCGGGATGATTTCCAGAGAGATTAGCGAGAGTGAGCGCGGGGAATATTCTTACGTTGATTTTTTGCTATTCCCGTTTGCCCGTGACGCGGTTGTGCCCATAGTATCTTCCGAGGTCTATGAGGCGGGAGTAACGTCACTGTCCCTTTCCCAGGTCAGAGGCATTTACGAAGGGCGCCTGACGAACTGGGAAAGGCTCGGGGGGCCGTCAAGGAAGATACTGGTGGTGGATAAGGAGCCTGACAGGGGGACAAGGCACGTCTTTATGCGCGTAATTTTTGGTGATGAGTCGGCGGAGACCACAAAGGACACCATAAGAACCGGCCCTAACGACGATATGCAGATGGCCGTTGCCACAAGCGATTCGGCAATAGGATACGTCTCGCAGGCATGGGGGAATGCGGACGTCAAACGGCTGGGGATAGAAGTGAACGGTAGTATTTCATATCCCACGGTTGCCAACGTCAGAGACGGTCTTTTCCCGTTATCCCGCACCCTATACCTTGTCACCAACGGTCCGCCGGATGGAGTAAGGAAGGATTTTATCGAGTTCATGCTGGGTCCTGAGAGCGCAAAGATTATTGCCGAGTCAGGACTTGTCCCTCTTGAGTGAAGTATGATGCATGCCCGGAAAGTCCGCAACAAGGCTTTGTGTTGAGACTTACGAGAAAGACGTTACGCACGGCCGGTTGTTCTTGGAAAAGTGCAATATCCTGCCCGCAAGCGGAAATATAAGTTGAAACAAGGCTGAATTGTAGGCCGTGGGAGGGGACTTATCATGGATAACAGGCTACGGCGCAGGATTACAGCGACTACCCGGACAAGGTTAAAAAGGATTCGTACCTGTCTTATGTGCGGGAAAGGTTTTAGGAGCGACGGGCCTCATAATCGCAGATGCTCGAGGTGCAATCACCGTGTGGCCACCTCAAGAGAGGGCTCATATTATGAGCCGAATGTCTATTCGGTAGATAAGACGACAGACTTATCCTCTACCAGCTAGGGTGGGGGGGGTGCAGTCGCTGGCTATGTATGTGAGGCGGAATCCCGGGATGCCCGCATCCGTGGGGGCCGTGCGCAGCGTGAATGGAGAGACTTCTTTTTATGGACGTTCTTGGCATGAAGAACACTCACTATAACGCAAGGGTCTTTTCAGTATTTTTGGCAGTGTATTTCTCCTTTTTTGGGCTGGTAGCGGCCCGGTGTACGGGGAAGGAGACGGGTCTTGGAGCGCCGGATGAGGTCTATGTGGACGCAGGATATGAATTATACGACCGGGTACTGAGCGATTACGTGAAAGACGGCGATGTAGATTATCTGATGTTGCGGGAATCTCCCGAAGGGCTGGATAAATATCTGTTATGGCTGGCCGGCACCGATCCCGGGAAACTGGAGACAAGCGAGGAGAGGCTGGCTTTCTGGATAAACGCCTACAACGCCTTTGTCTTGAAAGGCGTCCTGGGCACCTTGCCCGGCCGGACCGAGGACTTTTCCGGTTATAGCGTCAAGAAGACGCGGGGCTTCTTTACCCGTAAGAAATATGTCGTAGACGGAAGGTCGTATTCGCTGGATGATATAGAAAATGATGTCCTCAGGTCTATCTTTAAAGACCCGCGCGTGCACTTCTCCATAGTATGTGCGTCAGAGAGTTGCCCCATACTGCAAGAGAAGGCGTTTAGAGGCAGGGACGTGCAGGCCCGTCTCGATGAGACAACGAGAACTTTCTTTACCAGCAAGGACAGATTCAGGATAGACAGGGAGAACAGGATAGTTTACCTCTCGCGAATATTCCGCTGGTATAAAGAGGAGTTTGAAGGGACAGAGGGGTCTCTC
>JAUVQR010000339.1 GCA_030598065.1 Planctomycetota bacterium
CACGTAACTTATCCCATTTCCGAGGGGAAAGGAGGGTAGTTGTGAGATATATTCTCTTTTGCGTAATAGGTTTGTTTATTACTTCCAGTGCTGTGGGGGCGACGAATAGCGATAATGACACGTTGCTTCAGGACCTGTTGGGGCAGATTGAGGCCATGCAGGCCAGTCAGGACAGCCTCAAGGCGGAGATGCGGGAGAACACCGAGAAGATGAGACAGATGGAGACGGAGCTAAAGGTGTACCGCGGGAAAACCGCCGCGCCTGAGCAAACGGGCGTGGGAGAAGAAGCGCTGCCTCCTGAAAAGAAGGAGCGCCTTGAGAGACGCATAAGGAAACTGGAGGACATGGCGGGTAAGACCTTTCGTCTTGACCCGGTTGAAGACATAAAGAAGATCAGCGAATGGGTGTGTCCCGATGGTCATATATATGACCACCCCACTCCTACCTTTAGGTGCCCCCTCGACGGCAAGCCTCAGAAGGAACGGGTGGCCTACAGAAAGTTCAAGTACGCCCGTAAGGAGAGCGTTTCCGACCTGATAGAGGGGATGATGGAGGATGAATTCAAGAAGCGGGTGGCGGTAGGTCTGAGCGCGACGGGGGTCGTTCAGCAGACGGTGAACAGTGACAGAAGGGACGCCACGTCCGCGCAGGGGTCTTTTGACCTCTTCTTCCTGCACAGGCCGATGCTCAATTCTATACTCTTTGTGGACCTGGAGTCCATCGGCGGCAGCGGCCCGGATATCTTTTCGAACACCGTCTCCGGCCTGAACGACGACGTCTCCAGGGGTTCTCATCAGGACGACGACGGGCTGGACAGGGTGAGCGTAAGGGAGGTCTGGCTGCAGTCTATGCTGATGGAAGACAGGCTGCGGCTGGTGGCGGGTAAGATAGACCTGACCAACTATTTTGACATGAACACGGTGGCCAACGACGAGACCACTCAGTTCCTGGCCAGCGCCTTTGTCAACAACCTGGCCCTCTCGCCGCCTGATAACGGGCCCGGTGTTGTCGGTTACTTTGACACCAAGAAGGGCTACAGTTTCGGCGCCGGGCTTCAGAGTTCCGACAATTCAGGCACCGCCGTCACGGACAGGGTCTTTGCTATAGGTGAGTTGGACTACCATACCCCCAAGTTCCTCTTCGGTCACGAGGGTGATTACAGGTTCTGGGGCCGGTACAACGGCGATACCCGCAGCAGCGCCGTCGGGATAAGTTTTGACCAGAAGTTTAGGGAGGGACTTTCCGGATTCGGCAGGTTTGGCGCTACGCACAACGCGGCGCCGGATGAGGTGAAATGGACGTGGAGTCTGGGCCTTGGCCTTAGTTCGCCTTTTTCATTGAGAAGGAACGACCATGCGGGTCTGGCCTTTTCACAGCTGAAGACCGATGAGAGTAAGAAAGAGGAGCTGGCGGAGGTTTATTACAATTTCTTTATAACGGACCACATGAGCGCCACGCTTAACTCTCAGGTCCTGCTCAATTCTATCAGAGAAGAGTCTTTTAACGAGGATTACCTAAGCACGTTTGGACTTAGAGTACAGATGGATTTCTAACACCAAAAGGAGGAATGATAATGTCAAGACTGCTTTTTGCGGTTGCCTTTTTTGCGGCAGCGGCGATGTGCTCTCTCAG
>JAUVQR010000142.1 GCA_030598065.1 Planctomycetota bacterium
CAATCTGTGCCGTACCTGTCTTTCCCGCTACGCCTAACTGCTCCAGCCCCTTCCGCCTTGCCGTTCCGCCTATGACCACCTGTCGCATGGCCTCACGAACGAGCAAAAAGTCTTTTCCCGGTAATCCGGCAAGATGTGAATCTTCCGTCTCTTCCTTTCGGATGAGCGCGCCGTCATCCGTGACCACCTTCCCGATGAGATGGGGTCTGGCGGTCCGGCCGTCGTTTGCGATGGTGGATACCATTTGCGCCATCTGCAGCGGGGTGACAAGCAAGGCGCCCTGGCCGATGGAGACGTTCAACCTCTCACCGGTATATTTTGGCAACGGGACGTTGCCCGGTGCCTCAAAGGGCAGGTCTATGCCCGTTATGTTCCCGAAGCCGAACTTTTCGGCCCACCCGTTTATCGCCTTGCCGTTCAGACGCTTTGCCGTCTCGAAGAAAAAGACGTTGCAGGAATGTTCTATTGCCCTTTTGAGGTCAACGTTGCCGTGCGAGGAGGTGCAGCGGAACCTGCGGTTACCTACGTTTATTGCACCCTTGCAGTAAAAGTGTGTGTTGAAGTCAATCTTGCCCTCGGCAAGGGCCGTAAGGGCGGTTACCATCTTGAAGGTGGACCCCGGAGGCAGGAGGGCCTGGATGGAGCGGTTCAGAAGGGGTTTATCGCGGTTCGCAACCAGTTGGCCGTAATCTGCGCCAAAGGTGTTGGGGTCAAACCTCGGATAACTGGCCATCGCGAGGACTCCGCCGGTACGGGTATCGAGGACGACGATAGAGCCCTTTCTTTCACCCAGGCACTCTTCCGCCTGTCGCTGTATGTCGAGGTCAAGGGTCAGGTAAATGTCGTGACCGTGGCTGGGCGGCATATTGAAGACGGTCTTGTTCGCAACAAGGCTCTCAAGAGATATCTCCTCCACCCTCCTACCGGACCTTCCAGTGAGGTCCGGGTTGTAGTATGCTTCTACCCCTGTCCTGCCCACCCGCGTATCGGCCGACAGTGCCGGTGCGAGGCCCCTGAGGTCGTACGGTTCATCGCTGTCTGCGGCGCGCAGTTTTGCGGCGTCCCTCGCGGCGTCGAGTTCCTCCGGTGTGACCTTTCCAAGGTAACCCAGGATGTGCGAGGCCGTATCGCGATATGGATAAAACCTCTTCGGCCTGGTCACCAATGACACACCGGGATAAAAATCCTGGTTGATTTCAAGTGCGGCCGCCCTTTGCAGCGGGACGTCTCTGGCTATTGCGTGTGAAGCAAACTCTTCCTGGACCCAGATGGTCTTCCTGTGGCGCCTCTGCACCTGTTGTTTTATCTTTTCTACCCGTTGTATTATGGCATCCGCCTGCTCCAGCAGCGCTTCGGGTGACGTTTCCAGCAGGTTTGAGAGCCTTGTCACCCAAAGGCCGGTGTCGGTGTGGCAGGAATCGCACCCGGCCGAGAGGTCTCTGTGCGCCTTGAGCCGGGAGATTGACGGAGACAGCCGGCCGCTTTTGCGCAGGTGTGCGTACAGGAGGTTCTTGTAAGAGACGGCGATGTCAAAGGCCGGTTCTTCAACGGCCAGCGGTCTGCCGCGACGGTCGTAGATGTTTCCCCTGCGCGCCGGTATGGAACGTTCCCTTAACAGGCGCTTCTTTGATATGCCCGCGTACTTGGCCCCTTCGAGGATCTGCAGCTGCCCGAGCCTCACCACCAGTAGAACGAATGTTACTACCACAAGGCCGAAGATGACCTTTAACCGGTTATTGTACATTTTAGATTGCATATTAGAAAATGTCCCGTCTGAGCTGAAGCGGCCTGAATTTCTTAAAAATATAATACGGCCCTGCGGCTATGGCGGCGGTGCACACGGCGCCGCAGAATATGCTCAAGATTACGGGGAGCGGGGCTAGCGTGTCATAATAAACCCACATGACGGCGGCGGAACCACCTCTATAAATAATCGAGGCGATTAGTACTACAAGCATCTGCACCAGCACGTTGTTTGTGAAAAGCTTGTGCCTTAACAGGCCTATAATTATCGTGGTGCAGATAAAGAAGGAAGCATTAAGGCCCAGTGGACCCTGAGAGAGCACGTCCTTGGACAGGCCCATCACAGTGGCTACAATAACGGCCTCAGGAAGGTCCAGATTCAACGCCGCGAGGACTACGAAGGCAAGGAACAGGTCAGGCATTACGCCGGAGAGTCCGACCTGGCTGAAGGTGGTGCTCTCAAGGACGGAGATAGCGAGTGCGCAGGCGACTATTATTATCCACAGCATTTGCGTGTTATCTTATGTGTACCGGTTTACCTTTTTATTACCATAACGGTATTGACCTTGGTGGCATTCACCTTTGGTCTTAGCACCAGTGTCTTGTAGGGTGTACCTTCGCCGTCAATGTCTTCTACGACGGTGGCGATAAATATCGCATCAGGAAACACCCCGCCGATTGATGACGATACCACCTTGTATCCCTTTTCAACCTTTTCGCCCCATCGTGACAAATACTTGAGCCTGCAAACATTACCGGAAGCTCCCTCGAGCACTCCCACGTCTTCCGTTTCCAGGATGCGGGCGGGTATCTTTGAGGCGGGGTCTGTTATGAGTAGCACTCTGCTGGTAGAGGTGCCGACACTGGTCACCCTACCAACCAGCGCGCTGTCGGCTATCACCATGCTGTTTTCGGTAACCCCGTCTCTTGAGCCCACGTCTATCAGCATGCTCCTCCTGAACGCAGAGGTGTCGAAGGCCACAACGTTGGCAAGGAGCGGCTTCTGGCTCAAGGCGTTGCCTTTGTAGTATTTCGTTACCGAGGCAAGTTCCGTCTTCTGGCGGTCCATAGTTGCCCTTTGGGCGACCAGGATGTTTTCGAGCAGAAAAACCTCTCCCTCCAGGTCCATCATTTTGGAAGAGGCGTTCCATGAACGTGGAATCCAGAGAAACGCGTTGGTCACGGCCGAACCGGCCACAAGGGACGCCTTCTGCACCGGCGCGAGCGGCCAGGAAATGACCAGCTTCATGCGGTCGGAGATTCTGGATGGAATGGCCAACAGCGACAGGCAGACAACGAACGGGATTATCGCCGGCAAGAATATCTTTAAGAAACGCCGCCTTCTATTCCTCCGAGTTCTCATCCCGTAATACTTCTCTGTAAAGGTCCAGGTTTTCAAGCAGCATACCGGTACCCCTGGCCACTGCCGAGAGCGGTTCGTCCGCGACGCGCACGGGAATGCCGGTTTCTTCCTGCAGCAACTTGTCGAAACCCCTCAGAAGCGCTCCGCCGCCGGTCATCACCATGCCGTGTTCCAGCAGGTCTGAGGCAAGCTCCGGTGTCGTTTGTTCAAGCACGGTCTTGACGGCCTCGGTAATCCTGTCGAGAGGCTCCTTCAGGGCCTCCCGCATCTCTTCAGAACTGATTGTGACAGACCTTGGCAGGCCGGCGACCAGGTCCCTTCCCCGCACCTCCCCGGTTACCTCACCGTTGGTAGGGTAGGCGGAGCCTATGCCAATCTTTATGTTTTCGGCCGTACGGTGGCCTATCTCAAGGTTACATTGCGCCCGGAGGTATTTTATTATGGCCTCGTCCATGTCGTCCCCCGCCACGCGCAGGCTCACCTGCGTAAAGATGTCGCCCAGGGAGATAACCGCGACCTCGGTGGTGCCGCCGCCTATGTCCACGATCATGTGCGCGGTGGGCTCGCTTATAGGCAGTCCGCAACCTATCGCGGCCGCCTTAGGTTCGCTGAGGAGGTAGACGTCCCGTGCTCCGGACCTTTCGAGGGAATTTACAACGGCGCGTTTCTCTACGGCAGTTATACCGGCGGGTATGGCCACTATCACTCGCGGCCTGACGCCCCATCTCCGCTTGTGCACCTTGCGGATGAAATACCGGAGCATCGCCTCGGTCAGGTCAAAGTCGGCAACGACCCCGTCCTGAAGCGGTCGCGTTACGGATATCGTGGAGGGGGCCTTTTCGAGCATGGCCTTTGCGGTCTTTCCCACGGCCGTACCGTCCAACAGGACCTCATTTGTGCCGGGACGCACCGCAACCACGCTGGGCTCAAATAGGACGATGCCACGACCGGGCATACAAATGAGTGTGTTTACAGTGCCGAGGTCAATCCCCATGTCCGAGGACATGACGCCCATGAAGAAATGTACTGGATGCATGGCTTACCTCTCAGAATACCGAAACGTAAATATCCAATGTATAGCATTCTAATTTAGAACGAATACCACATATTGACATATCAGGTAAAATTTTTTTCTCTACCTGGAATATGCTTATTTACGTTTTTTTGTACCTATTGCCATGCCCCTTCACCTTTGACCTAAAATTATATAACGACATATGCTTGTGTCAAGGGTAAAATGCACAAGCTTGGTGTTATTAAATCATTATTGGCCTTTTTCGGGAGCTTGAGAGTAACGTCTGAGGGTGGGGCCCAGCAGCAATCCGACGGTGATTGCAAGGCATATCTGCGCGAATATGTCGCCGTGGGCGGTATACCAGCTCTCGCCCGGCGATAAAAGGACGTTTGCTTCCAGCACGCCCTCCACCTCCCTGCGCTTGCCTTCATTATGCAGCAGGGTGTACACGTCGCCTGTAGGCGCGACAAAGGCCGAGATGCCGGTGTTGGCGGCGCGGACTATCCCCACGCGGTTCTCTACCGCCCTCAGTACCATGATGGCAAGGTGCTGGTCCAGTTCCGCGCTGTCTCCGAACCACCCGTCGTTGGTGATATTTATCATGAAGTCCGCCCCCAGCCGCTTAAACCGCCTGACAACCTGCGGAATGGTGTCTTCATAGCAGATAAGGGTGGCAAACCGGAATTTTCTGAGGTCCTGACACTCAAGGTTGAACAGGTGCCAGTCGGTTCCGGGTGTCAATCCGGTCTGGTATGGGACCATCCTTCTCAAGAACGG
>JAUVQR010000187.1 GCA_030598065.1 Planctomycetota bacterium
AAACAACCCGCCTTTATCAGGCTCTCAAGGACCTGCCTGTTGACCAGCCTTGAGTCTATTCTCTGGTAGAAATCGTGCCGGCAGCCGAACTTACCCTCTTCATCTCTAGATCCCAGAATCGATTCTACGGCCTTGCTGCCCACGTTCTTTATGGCGCCCAGTCCGAAGCGTATCTTCCCCTCGTCAATCATAGTAAAGTTTTCCTGGCTCTCGTTTACGCTGGGTGGCAATACCTCGACTCCCATCCGGCGGCAGTCCTCCAGGTAGCTTACAATCTTGTCTGTGTTCTGCTTCTCGCAGCTCATCAGCGCCGTCATGTACTGGGTCAGGTAGTTGGCCTTCAGATAGGCGGTATGATACGTGATGACCGCGTATGCGGCGGAGTGGGACTTGTTAAACCCGTAGCCCGCGAAGTGTTCCATCAGGTCGAATATCTCGGTGGCGGTTTTCTCCGGTATGTTGTTCTTTACGGCCCCCTCCACGAACTGGTTGCGATACCTCTTCATCACCTCGGGCTGCTTCTTGCCCATCGCCTTTCTCAGGTTGTCGGCCTCGTTGAGGGAGAAGCCGCCCAGCCTGTTGGCAATCCGCATGACCTGTTCCTGGTAGAGGATTATCCCGTACGTCTCCTTCAGAAACGGTTCGAGACTGGGGTGCAGGTAGCTGGGGGTCTCACGCCCGCGGCGGCAACTTATGAAGGAGTCGACCATGCCGCTCTGCAGGGGTCCGGGCCTGTAAAGCGCCATCATGGACATTATGTCGGTAAACTTGTCTGGTTGTAGTTTGTGTAACAGCTCTTTGAATCCCCGGCTTGTTTCTACCTGGAATACACCTTTTACGTCTCCGCGTGACAGCAGGTCAAAGGTCTTCTTGTCGTCCATGGCCGTGCCTTCCAGGTCTATGTCCCTGCCGGTTGTCTCCTTTATCAGTCTCAGGGTCTTGTCAATAACGGTGAATTTTCTCACCCCCAGGAAATCCGCCTTAAGGAGACCGATATGTTCTACCAGCGTGACGTCGTCGAACTGGGTGGTGACCACAGTGCCGTTCTTCGCGAGCGGCACGTAATTGGTAAGGGGCTCTTCCGATATGACAACGCCGGCGGCGTGGACGGAGGCGTGTCTGGCCAGGCCCTCAAGCTTGATTGATATATCAAACAGGCGCTTGATCTTGTCGTCGGAGTTGTACAGTCTCTCAAGTTCAGGTTCCTGCTCCAGCGCCTGAGAGAGCGTTATACCAAGGGTGAGGGGTATCAGCTTGGCTACACGGTCCACCTCGGCAAAGGAAATGTCCATCACCCTGCCCACGTCCCTTATCGCGGCCTTGGCCTTCATAGTCCCGAAGGTTATTATCTGGGCCACATGCCGGTCGCCACCGTACTTCTTTCTGGCGTAATCTATTACCTTCTCCCTGCCCTCCGCGCAGAAGTCAATGTCAAGGTCAGGCATTGATACGCGCTCCGCGTTGAGGAACCTTTCAAACAACAGGTCGTGCTCCAGTGGGTCCACGTTTGTAATCTTCAGGACGTACGCGACAAGGCTGCCCGCGCCGGAGCCCCGCCCGGTGGTCAGTATACGTTCCCCGTGAGCGAAGTTGACGAAGTCCCACACGATAAGGAAGTAGTCTACAAAACCGGTCTCTTCTATAACCTTCAGTTCATGGTCTAATCTGTTAACGACGTTCTCGCCCAGTATGCCGTATCTTTTAATCGCCCCCTTTTCGCACAGGTCTCTGAGGTATTGTGCGTTGGTGACGCCGTCCGGGGGATGGAACTTGGGCAGGTGCAGCTTGCCCAGGTCAAGTTCCAGGTTGCACCGCTCCGCCACAGAAACCGTGTTCGCAACCGCCTCAGGGATCTCTTCGAAGCGTTCAAGCATCTCCTGCCGGGACTTGAAATAGAATTCCCTGGTGCCGAACCTCATGCGCTCCGGGTCATCAAGTAACTTGCCTGTGTTTATGCATAGCAAGACGTCATGGGCCTCGTGGTCGTCCTGGGTCATATAGTGGATGTCGTTGGTGGCTACCAGTGGGATGTCCAGCCTGCTTCCCATGTCTATGGCGCCCCTGAGCAGTTTCTCCTGCTCCGGCAAGCCGTTGTTTTGCACCTCCAGGAAGAAATTCCCGTTCCCCAGGAGTTCCTTATACTGCGCGGCGGCACGTTCTGCGTCTTTAGGGCAGTTCCGTGACAGGTGGCGGTTTATTTCGGACTGCATGCACCCGCTTAGCGCGATAATCCCGTCGCGGTGGTCGTGAAGCAGTTCCTTGTCAATTCGCGGCTTGTAATAGAAGCCCTCAAGGTAGGCGCTTGTGGCCAGTTTCAGGAGGTTTTGGTAGCCCGTCAGGTCTTTGGCCAACAGCGTAATGTGATACGGAGTCTCCTTTGACTTCGGACTCTTTACAAGACGCCCTTCGGGGGCGACGTAGGCCTCAATGCCTATTATCGGCCGTATTCCCGCCTGCCTGGCCTTATTGTAGAAGTTTATGGCGCCGTACATATTGCCATGGTCGGTAAGGGCGAGCGAGTCCATCCCGAGCGCCTTGGCCCTGCTTACGAGGTCGTCTATCCGGCAGGCCCCGTCTAGAAGGCTGTATTCGCTATGGACGTGGAGGTGGATAAAACCAGTGCTCATGCCTTTATGGTTACCTTAAAAAGCTATATATATGGTGTGGCGCGTCAAAAGTCAACTCACATTTTGTATGTTTGAGTATCATCAGAAAAGGCGGTGACTTACGAAACGGGTTTTTCCCCGGGCCGGATTAATTCGTGGACCTTGCCCGTCTCGGCAACCCGCCGGCAGGTCTTGACCTACCCGTAGCGGGAAGTTTTGTGCTTGAAATTTAATTTTATAGCTGCTATTATTTTCCGTTCGTTAGGCGTTTTACGGGAGGGACTCTTTCCTTTGAGATAAACGGCCTTTGTCTTGAACCGTATGCGTTGAATATAGCGGTATGTGTGTGATATTTTGAAAGGAGAAGACCATGCTTGTAGGCTCTAAGGGACTTACCATAATTTCCGTCTTCATGGGGCTGGTGGCAATATTCAGCGTTGCCTTTGCAGTCACTGCCACCTCCAAGTATTGCACACAGAGGCACCGGGTCATAGAGTTGGAAGAGAAGATACTCCTCAGCAAAGAACAGATGCTAAGAATTCCCCAGACACAGCTCAAGGCCCAGGAAGAGGCCACCGCCAGGCAGGAGGTCGAGGGCGAGCTGGCAGAGGCAATGGAACAAATAGACTCTATCAACGAGGAATTTGCGGAATACAGGCATAGCGCCGAGCTGGTTGCGGTAGCCAAGGTTGTCGTCGGCACGCTGCTTGCGGAAGCAACCAAGGAACTGCATACGGCCAAGGAAGCAAGGGCCACGGCGGAAGAAACAGCCGCCGCCCTTGAAGAAGAAAATGAGCGGCTAGGGAAAGAGGTTGCCGCGCTGGACCTTGATGTTCGCGCCGCAGAGACCAAGATACGAAACCTGACCAAGGAGCTTGGCGGAGAGACGTCTTCACTGTATCACAGCGGATGTGAAGCCGGCCAGGTTGCTCAGGCCTCCGGGTCAGAAGGCAGCAAGATATCTCATCTCGGGTTTGGGCTGGCCGTAACGGGACATGAGGTCGTTCCGGGTTCCTGTGAAGAGTTGCAGGCGCTCAGGGGGCAGGTATCAGACCTTACCAACGAACTGGTGTCTCTCACCAAGGCCAGGATTTCCGTGGAGAAGGCGCTGTCTGAACTCCAGATGCAGGTCGCGTCGAGATAGACCCTCACAAAACACGTGCCCCCATCGTCTAGAGGCCCAGGATACTAGGTTCTCAGCCTAGAGACCGGGGTTCAAATCCCCGTGGGGGTACCAC
>JAUVQR010000129.1 GCA_030598065.1 Planctomycetota bacterium
GGGGCACGAATTCGTTTATGCCTACCATGGAGGCGTGGTCCCTGTGGCAGTTGCCGAAGGCGTCCTGGATGAAGACGTCACAGAGACCTGCCAGTGCCTTCGCAAACTTGGGGTCGTTCTTTTCCTCCCCGATGTGGAACCTCAGGTTCTCTAGCAGCAACACGTCTTCGGGCTTCATTCTGTCCACGGCGGCTTTCACCTCTTCTCCTATGCAGTCGTCCACAAAGGCCACGTCCTTGTCCAGAAGCCTTGAGAGCCGCTTGACCACGGGACGCAGGCTCATCTTTGGTATGCGCTTGCCCTTGGGCCTGCCCATATGAGACGCGAGAATGACCTTCGCTCCCTCGTCGAGGAGATAGTTTATCGTCGGGAGGGTGGCGCGGATGCGGGTATCGTCGGTGATGTTGCAGTGGTCGTCAAGGGGCACGTTGTAGTCCACGCGCACGAATATCCTCTTGTTCTTCACGTCCAGGTCTTTTATGAATAGTTTGTCCATATCCCCTACAGATTGGCGAAGAGTTCCGTCAACTCGGCCATCCTCTGTGAGAAGGCCCACTCGTTGTCGTACCACCCCATCACCTTCACCAGGTTTCCTTCCACAACGTAGGTGGAAAGAGAGTCGAAGATGCAGGAGTGGGGGTTTCCGATGATGTCGGAAGACACGATAGGTTCGTCACAGTATTCAAGTATGCCCTTCAGCTCGCCCTGCGAGGCCTTTTTCATGGCCTCGTTTACCTCTTCTTTAGTCACGCTCTTTTTGAGGAGGGCGGACAGGTCGGTTATAGAGCCGTCCACCACGGGCACTCTCATGGCTACGCCGTCCAGCTTACCCTTAAGCTCCGGTATAACCTCCCCGATGGCCTTTGCCGCCCCGGTGGTGGTTGGGATGATGTTGACGGCGGCGCTCCTGGCCCTGCGCAGGTCGCTGTGTATCGAGTCCGCCACCTTCTGGTCGTTTGTGTACGCGTGGATGGTGGTCATGAGGCCCTTTTCTATGCCAAAGTTTTCATTCAGCACCTTTACCATAGGGGCCAGCGAGTTGGTGGTGCATGAGGCGTTGGATATGACCCTGTGTTCGGGTCTCAGGGTGTTGTCGTTAACGCCGCATACGATTACCGCGTCCAATTTGCCCTTTGGCGGGGCCGAGAGTATCACCTTCTTTGCCCCCGCATTGATGTGCTTTTCGCAGTCCTCTTTTTTGGTAAAAAAGCCGGTTGACTCTATTGCGACGTCCACGCCGAGTTCTTTCCACGGCAGGCACGCGGGGTCTCTTTCCTGCACAAGCCGGATGTCTTTGCCGTTTACGGTCAGTGCGTTTTCCTTCGCTTCCACGGTGCCCTGAAATCTGCGGTGGACCGAATCATATTTCAGTAGAAAGGCGAGGGCCTTGGAATCTGCAAGGTCATTTATGGCAACAACTTCTATGGAAGGCCGTTGGGCCATCGCCCTGAAGACTATCCTGCCGATCCTTCCGAAGCCGTTTATCCCTACCTTTATTACCATATATGCCCCTTCCTTTCGTCTAAACCGGGTTAGGAAACCGTTATTTTATGCAGGTGGAGGAGATTTGTCAAGAAAACAGGGCGGATAACAGGCAAATATACCGTGGAGGGTTCGATTACTTGATTAAGTAGTGGGCCTTTACCAGCGTATTCAACCGGAAAAATTCTGGAATGCGGTGCATCTCTACGCCACCTGGGACGAGACCAGCGACGCGGGCAAGAAGGAGCTCAGGGAGATAATGACCGAACAGCTCAGGACCAGGTTCTCGGAGGAGCGCGCAGAGGAACCGGCAGACATGGTCACAAAAGAGATAATAGAAATGGCAGACGAGGTACAGGACCTTCAGGAGGACCTGAAGGACGACGGATTTGATTTCTCCAGGCTCGACCCCTCGCTGAGATTGCGTGAGTTGTAGGGTCTGTCTCGACTGCTATATTTTTTCAAAGGTTCCTTTATTCTTCACATCCCGGGAATATCTCTCGGGCCTTCATCCGGCCTCTTCCGCCGGGTGACGTCTCTGGAGACCAGTATTATTGATTCAAGCCGCCCTTTGCTGTCCAGTAGGGGGAATGATTCGGTATGTATTACCTTGTCCGTGCCCGGCACAGTATGTTCATGTGAGCTTGGCTTCAGGTTCTCTATAACATCGAGATTCTTGCAACCGTCGCACGTCTGTCCCTTGCCCATAAACACCTCAATACAACTCCTGCCGATAAGGTCGTCACCGTATTCGTCAACGGCGGCTTGATTGACCCTTAGAATGGTGCCTTCTTTATCCACCACGGTTATAACGTCCTTGATCGCATCGAACACGGACTCCAGATGTTGCTTCACCGACTCCAGCTCTTCGTTCCTTATCTCTATTATCTGCGTCATGGCGTTAAACGCTTCCGCCAGCTGGCCAATCTCGTCTTTTGAGTACACGGTGGCCCTTCGGCTGAGGTCGCCGCTGGACATCTTTTTGGTGACCTCTGTGAGGTTGAGTATAGGTGCGGTGAGCTTCCGGCCCAGGAAGATTACGCACACCACCACCCCGAGAGAAATAGCGATTGAGATAAATAATAGGGCCTTGTGGAGTTCATGGAGGGTCTGGTATGTCTCTTCTACGTCTATTTCAGACATAACCGCCCACCGGTACTCCGGCAGCCAGTGCCAGAAGCCCAGGACGAGTACGCCTCTGTAGTCACGATACCCCTCCGCGTCGTAACCGGACTCACCCTTCAGGCAGGCCTGCACGCCCTTGGTCAGTTGCCCGGTCTTTGGGTCAATAAGCTTCAATTCCAGGGCCGTTCGCTTCTTTACCAGCCCCATTTTCTTTATGGTTGGCACAAAACGGGACTCGCTTATCATAAACCCGTCTTTGTCCACCAGATACGTTTCGCCTGACTCGCCCATCTTTACCAGACTCATCTCCGCCGAAAGGGCCATTACGTCGACCCTTAGACACATTACGCCGATTATCTCGTTGGATACGTCTCTTACCGGAGATGTGACAAACAGCGTAGGGACGTCCTTTTCCATCTCGCCATGTTCATTGGGTATAGGGAGGGCGGAAGGCTTGATATCGGATACGAAGACCTTTCCCTTCCTGGCCTCTTGAAAGTAGTCGGATTCACCCACCTTGACGCCGATAAGCTCGTCTCTGGTAGATAGCCTTACCTCTCCTGAATTATCAGCGATAAATATTTCTTTATAGCCATAGGTGTCTGCAAGTAGGCGCAGGTGCGAGGTGAGTCTGGTAAACTGCTCATCCCCGGGAGAGAGCTTTGTAAAGGAGCTTACCAGGAACTCGTCGGCGAAGGCCTGGGCGTCGTATTTTCTCTCTTGCATCCATACGGTGATAATGTGGGCCTGCTTATACCCGATGCTCTCCAGGTCATGTATCTTTGTATCCTGGAATGCCCTCCATACCTTGGGGTAAATAATCGACCTGGAGACCAGCAGTGGGACGAAGGAGAAGAGAAGCAGGATTAATATCGTCTTATTACGAATAGAGTTGAACATGTCTGACAAGTGTCCTTCGTATAAAATGTGCTTCAGGCGGCTACGCCACGTCAGGTGCTTATGGTCAGACCCTTTAAGAATTTTACGGAAAGCTTGGTGATACCCGCGTCACTTACTATCTCACGATAAGTCTTGGTGCCTGAAAGGAAGTCTATCAATACGTCTAACAGGGCCCTGTCCTTGGCCGCGGCCCTGAGCGCTTCCGGCATCATGCCGTACTTCTCCGCAAACACCGTCATCTGCCTCACCGCGCGCCCATATGGAAGGTCTCTTACTATATGCGAGAAGGAGTTGTGGTACTCCCTCAGGGCATGAAGGGATATCCCGACCCTTAACATCACCTCGGCCGCTTTGTGCCCGGTGAGACATGCAGAGTTGATGCCGTTACCCTTATAGGCCCTGAGTAGCCCCGATGTGTCCCCTACGGTAACATACCGGTCTCCAAAGCTGTTTTGTGCGGGCTCCAGTGGAATAGGCAGAGGTCGGGAAACTATCACGTCACTTTCTTCGGAGATATTCGCGGGGAGTGTTTCCCTTACCTCCGGCAGGGAGAGGAACCTTTCCAGAGAGTCCCTGGTTACGGCAGGCCCTGCCACATTGACGAAAAAGTGGGTAAGTTTTGGGGTGACCACGCCGAACTCTATGTCCTCCAGGGTGGTAGGCAAAAATACGTGTAAATAGTCCTCATACTTCTTCATGTATTCGGGGTCAGCGGGGATCCTGGTCACAACGGAGAACATGGCCCTTGGAGACTTGTAGGGGGTGACATTTTCCATAAGGTATGCCGTTTCCGCGTCCAGCCCGAAGGCGCCTACCAGGACGTCTCCCTTCAGTCCTTTTGCTCCCTTCAGGCTGCTTTCCACCGTGACGCAGTCCGGATGGAACTTTATGCTCTCGATCCTACCCGGGATTACTCTCACGCCCAGCTCCTTTGCCTTGCTCAACAGGTAGCGGTCAATGGCCACGTTGTGTCCTACAAATGAGAGTTTCCCCGCCATGTGAAGCCTGATCTTTGCGTCACCTGAGTGTAGATAGTACCCGACCACCTTCCTCTCAACCTCCTGGCACGGGAAGGGTACGCCTATTATCTCTTCCAGTGTCTGTGTGAGCGGAGGAGCCAACACCCCCACCCTCTTAATGCAGTCATCGTCAAACTTCCTTCCTTCGTATATGATAACGTTTATGTCCCTGCCCAGTTGCCTGCCCATCATCTTTAGCGTGATGGCGCAACTCGAACCGGCGGGTCCCCCCCCGATTATGATTGCGGTTTGACCGTCTTCCAGGGGGCCAAGGGGGTCTTTGTCCCTCGGTCTATTCGGGCGTATGTAGCCGGGAGTAGCCATACTGTTTCCGTAAAGTGTTGCAAACAAAATTTTAGAGGCGGGCAGTTAAGGAGAATTATATCTCAATATGTAAGCAAAGGTCAAGTACACTAAACTCCAGGCACCTGCCATGCTTTAGAGCTCCACCCCTTGGTCAAAAAATGTCTGGAGGGCTTCTCCTGCCGGATTGTGTAGAAACCCCTCCCGACAAATACGGGACACTATTTGTATCTTGCCTTAAGGTAGTTGTCCAACTGCAAGGTTACGTCA
>JAUVQR010000323.1 GCA_030598065.1 Planctomycetota bacterium
GGCCTCGGCGCTGGGCGTAAACCTCCACGGGTTGGCCGGGGACCTGGCGCGTGACGTCACCGGAGAATACTCGTTAATAGCCACAGACGTCCTTGACGCGCTGCCAGGGGCCTTTTTCGCCTATGGGAAAAAGGACCGTAAATAGCCGGGGCTAGCCTTTCGATGGTATTAATCCTTTGAAAACAGCATCCATCTGTGGTATATTTGTCGCTGCTAGGAATATTTTCCACTCGTAGTCTTTGTACATCGGACAAATTAGGAGCTTCATGTGAAAGTCGAGAAATGTTTACAAGAGAACGTTGTGGTTTTGAGCCCGGAGGAAGGAATAAAGGAGGCGGCGGCAACCTTTTCAGCGAATAGGATATGGGCCGCCCCCGTGTTGGACAAAGACAGGCGCGTGGTAGGTATCCTTTCTATCACGGACATCTTGAACACCTTCAGTCCGGACTTTCTCTCTATCCTCAAAAACGTAGACTTTATAAAGGACTACGGTGCGCTGGACCTCACCATAAAAGACGTTGAGGAGTTGGCCAAACTAAAGGTCTCCGACGTGATGACCAAGGACGTTATCAGTATTAAAAAGGGCGGCGACCTGGTCGTGGCCATTTCGCTCATGAAAAAACATGGTTTCCGGACACTGCCCGTCTTGGACGACGGCAAGCTTCTGGGGCTGGTCACCACCATAGACATATGCCGAAGATTTCTCGAGATATGGGAAGGCAAGACAAAGGGTGAAAAGTAGTCGTTTTAGACCCCCCTCTTCCCACCAGACTCCTGTCCATGAATTCACATAGGCTCAGATACCTTCTGTTAATTCTATTTCTTTCCTGCCTCTTCCCGGTCTCAGGGTATGGGGAGATGGACGTAATCTTCGCCCCTGACAGCGACATACAAACGCTCCTCAAAGACCGCATCGCTAACACCACTCAGAGCATCGACCTGACCACCGCCAACCTGGGCCCTGGGGAACTTACCAACGCGCTTACAGAGGCAACTGCACGTGGTGTAGAGGTAAGGATAGTTGTGGACTATCAATCAGCCCGCCAGAAGACCCCTCTCGTCTCCCTCTTGAAAGAAGAAGGCCTTCAGATAAAGGCAATCAAGGGAAAGGCCGGGGGGCAGATGAATAACAACTTTGCTATCTTTGACAATAAACTCCTGGCAACCGGCTCCTATAGCTGGACGAACCGGGCCACCAAGCACAGCCATGAAGACGTCGTCCTTATAGACGACAATTCGGTCATAGACTCATACCGGAGAGAATTCGAGCGTATGTTCGGCACGGAAGACCTGCTCGCTTGGGCCGCTTATGAAAAAGTGCCTAAGCCCAAGGAACGAATCAAGGCCGCCAAGGGGCAGATTCCATCGCCGAAAGACATACCCTTTCCAAAGTCAGCACACGGCGACAGGGAGTTTATCGACGTGACCATAGATGAACTCGAGGCCCTTTTCGGCCCACCGAGCACGCTGAGCGAGAAGGAAAAGGACGCCGCCTGGGAGCAGCAGTACGACGGGAAATACGTCCAGTGGAACAGTGTCATTGCCGCTAAAGGTCTTTCGCACCTCGATTTGCACACGCTCAGGCTAAGCTCCGGATTTGGAAGAGAACCTGAAATGGCCGTTACCTTCAGGAGCAAATACTACGAGTTATTGCAGGCCCTGCGGGTTGGTGACGTGATTGCATACACGGCAAGACTACAGAAGAGAAATAATTTTGGGACCCTCTTTAAGCTGGACAACGCGGGCATTATCGGAATACTAACAAAAAAGGCTCCAAGGCGTTAGCCCTGGAGCCTTTTTCGAAAA
>JAUVQR010000285.1 GCA_030598065.1 Planctomycetota bacterium
CCTTAAGGGTGCTTATCTGTTCGGAGAGTTCAGCCCCCCGCTGTCGCTCCTTCTCAACGACGTCGGCAGGGGCCTTCTCCACAAAACTGTCGTTAGATAGCTTGTGCCGGACGTTCTGCAGGTACTTGTCCAGTTCGTTTATACGCCTTTGTTGACGCTTCCTTTCAACGTCCACGTCAATAATCCCTGATAACGGTACAAACACCTGAAGCTGCTCCATCACCGCGCTGGCGGAGGAGGGGGGCTTTGGGATGTCCAGCCCTATCTCCAGGTCTTTCAGGCAGGCCATTTGCGTTATAAAGCCGGAGTGTCTTTTCAGCATTTCAGTGTTTTCCGGACTGTGCGAAGAAATAATGGCCGGGATTGGCTGTTTGTCGTTGATGTTAAGGTTTCGCCTTATATTTCTGAGCGACCGGACTATCTCCTGCATCGATTCCATATCCCTTTCTATCTCAGGTTCCCGGTCCCCGGCATCTGGCCAGGAGGCGATTATGATGCCCTCTTCAAGGTGGCCGTTCTTGTCAATGCTGTCGCGCAGGGTCTGCCATATCTCCTCGGTGAGGAATGGTGCGAAGGGGTGGAGCAGTTTCATAGTGTCTTGAAGGACATGGGCAAGTACAGCCTGTGCGGTTGCCTTGTCTGCACTGTCTCCCTGTTCAGAGAGTCTTGGTTTTATTATCTCAAGGTACCAGTCGCAGAACTCATGCCAGAAGAAGTCGTAAATGGTTCTCAGTGCGTCGTTGAGCCTGAATCTCTCCAGCCCGACGGTCAAGGCCTTGACCGTCATATTGAGTCTGCTCAATATCCACCTGTCCTCAAATATCAACGCGCCCTTTACGGTGGAGAGGGCCGGCGGCGTAGAGCCTTCCAGGTTCATTAGCACAAACCTGGTGGCGTTCCATATCTTGTTTGTGAAATTCCGGCCCATTTCAAACTTGCTCTCTGAGAGCTTTATGTCCTGCCCCTCAGCTGTAAGGAGCAGCAGCGACATCCTGATGGCGTCTATGCCGTAGCGTTCCGTCATGACCAGGGGGTCTATGCCGTTACCCAGCGATTTGCTCATCTTCCTGCCCAGTTCGTCCAGTATGGTACCGTGGATGTAGACCTTGTGGAACGGCACCGAACCGTGCATCTCAAGCCCCATCATCACCATCCTGGCCACCCAGAAGTATATAATGCCCCTGTCGGTGACCAGCACGCTGGTCGGGTAGTAACTTCTTAGCTCCGCCGTGTCCTCCGGCCAGCCAAGGGTAGAAAGCGGCCAGAGGGCGGAACTGAACCACGTGTCCAGAACGTCCGGGTCCTGTACCAGTTCCTTACTTTTGCACTTGCGGCACGTGTCCGGGGTGCTTTTCGAGACGTTTATCTCTCCACAGTCCTTGCAGTGCCACGCCGGTATCTGGTGGCCCCACCATATCTGCCGCGAGATGCACCAATCCCTGACATTTTCCAGCCAGTCCAGATAGACCTTCGTCCACCGTTCCGGGTAGAAGGTAACGAGCCCGTCTCCGGTTGCCTTTATGGCCGCCTCCGCCAGCGGCTTCATCTTCACAAACCACTGGTCCGAGAGGTAGGGTTCAATCACCGTGTGGCACCTGTAGCAGTGTCCCACGGAATGGGAGTGTGGTTCAATCTTGGCGATAAACCCCTTCTGCCGCATTTCTTCTACCAGCGCCTCCCTGCATTCGTATCTGTCCATGCCGGTATATTCACCGGCATTCTTGTTCATAGTGCCGTCCTCTTCCATGACCACGACAGGTTCGAGGTTGTGGCCCAGGGACATCTCAAAATCGTTGGGGTCATGGGCAGGTGTCACTTTCACGACCCCGGTACCAAATTCCTTGTCCACCATCTCATCGGCGATTACCGGTATCTCTCTGTCCACTATCGGCAGCAAGAGCGTCTCGCCGACAAACTCCTTGTACCGCTCGTCCCCCGGATTCACGGCCACCGCCACGTCTCCCAGCATGGTCTCCGGTCTGGTTGTTGCGACCGTCATGCTAAGGTGTGGCTCGTCTCTGAACGGGTATCTAAAATACCACAGGTGCCCTTCGTGATTCTCATGGTCCACCTCGTCGTCAGCGAGCGCGGTCTGGCATCTGGGGCACCAGTTGATGATGTAATTGCCACGGTATATCAGGCCCTTTTCCCACAGCCGGACAAACGCCTCTCTAACGGCGGTAGAGAGCCCCTCGTCCATCGTAAACCGCTCCCGCTCCCAGTCGCAGGAGCTACCGAGCTTCTTTAGCTGGTTTATTATTGTTGACCCGTATTTATTCCTCCACTCCCAGACGGCGTCAAGGAACTTTTCGCGGCCCATTTCCTGCCTCTTAAGCCCCCTTTGC
>JAUVQR010000267.1 GCA_030598065.1 Planctomycetota bacterium
ATGCAGTTCTTTGGCGACACGAAGTGGACTCCCCTGTTTGTCAGCAAGCACTTCGGCATATGGCCGCTTCTGGTCGGGACCCTGCTGGTGACGCTAATCGCCATGATAGTAGCCCTGCCTATCGGATTGTTGTGTTCCGTTTATCTTAGCGAATACGCGCATCCGGGGGTTAGGAAGGTGGTAAAGCCGATGCTTGAGATACTGGCAGGCATTCCCACCGTGGTGTACGGCTACTTCGCCCTGTTATTTGTCACGCCTGCCCTGCAGCACGTAATACCCGGTATGGCCGGGTTCAACGCGCTCAGCCCCGGTATAGTGATGGGAGTTATGATTCTGCCGATAATTGCCTCACTGAGTGAGGACGCGATGTACGCCGTGCCGCAGAGCCTGCGCGAGGGGGCGTATGCGCTGGGCTCCACCAAGCTTCAGGTGTCTTTCCTGACCGTAGTGCCGGCGGCCTTTTCCGGCATAACGGCCGCGTTCATACTGGGCGTATCGAGGGCCATAGGCGAGACCATGATTGTCGCTATCGCCGCAGGCCTGCAGCCGCGGCTCACGGCCAATCCCATTGAGCCGATTGAGACCATGACCGCCTATATCGTCCAGGTGAGTCTGGGCGATACGCCCCACGGGACCATAGAATACAAGACCATCTTTGCCGTAGGCATGGTGCTTTTTGTGACTACGTTTATTCTAAACATTATAAGCCAGTGGATGCGTGAGAGATTCAGGGAGGAGTACACCTGATGGCGGCGTTGGTGAAGAAACGGCCTGTTCAACGCATACGTCCCTCCAGGAAGACGCCCAGGCGCAGGTGGGGCAACTTCATCTTTCAGGCGCTGGCCATAGCCGCGCTGGTTGTTACGCTATCGATGTTGATACTCCTCCTGGTAGACGTCTTTATGGACGGCGTCGGCCGGTTGGACTGGACCTTACTTTCGCACTACCCGTCGCGCAAGCCCGGGAACGCAGGCATCCTTTCGGCCCTGGTGGGCAGCGCTTACCTTATACTACTGACGGGAGTCATCGCATTCCCGTTAGGCGTAGGCGCCGCCATATACCTTGAAGAGTATGCCGGCAAGAATTGGTTCAACAAGCTGGTAGAGGTAAACATCGCTAACCTGGCGGGCGTTCCGTCTATCATCTACGGTCTTCTTGGTCTGGAGGTGTTTGTGCGTGCGATGCGCATGGACCGCAGCCTCCTGGCCGGGGCCTGCACCCTCGCGCTTCTGGTCCTTCCCATGATAATAATAGCGAGCCGGGAGGCCATGCGGACTATCCCTATATCCATACGTGAGGCATCGTTCGCCGTTGGCGCCACCCGCTGGGAGACCATAAAGTACCACGTCCTGCCGCTGGCGTTCCCCGGGATCTTAACAGGCACAATACTCGCCCTCTCCAGGGCGATCGGGGAGGCGGCACCCTTGATTGCCATCGGCGCACTGACATACGTGGCGTTTCTGCCGGACGGCCCGCTTTCACCCTTTTCCGCCCTTCCCATACAGATATTCAACTGGATATCGCGCCCCCAGAAAGGCTTTGCCGAGAACGCCGCTGCAGCCAGTATAGTCCTGCTCGTGGTCTTATTACTTATGAACGGAGTGGCCATCTGGCTGCGCAACAAATATCAAAAGAAATTCTTCTGATTTAGATGTGGGCTTCCCATGATGAACTGTAAGGTATATAATTTACCGCGCAACAAAAACAGGCGGACATTTTGATGGAAAGTCGCGGGTAAGGAAAAATGATGACACCGGCTGAAAATGCCTCATCGCTTGCAAAGAAAGTGGATCCTAATAAAAGGCCCAAGGTTGAAGCCGCCTCAGGTCCCAAAAAGGTTGTGGTTATGCCTGACAGGCCTGATAACAAGGAGGTCGAGGCCGTAGAACTCAGTGTTTACTATGGCAGTGTAATCGCCGTCAAGAAGGTCAACCTGCCCTTCTACAGGAACATGATTACGGCCATAATCGGGCCTTCCGGCTGCGGCAAGTCTACCCTCATAAAGTCCATAAACCGAGTTGGCGAGATAAGCACCCCGATAAAGGTCGAGGGCAAGGTGTTGTTCAAGGGGAAGAACGTGTATGACAGGGACGTGGACGTGGTGGAACTGCGCCGCCGCGTGGGGATGGTGTTCCAGAAGCCCAACCCGTTCCCCAAGTCTATATACGACAACGTCGCGTTCGGCCTGAGACTCCACGGGAGATACAGTAAGAAAGCGTTGAATGAATTGGTGGAAAAGAGTCTGAAACAGGCGGTGCTGTGGGACGAGGTGAAGGACCGCATCCATAAGAGCGCCCTGGCGCTCTCCGGCGGCCAGCAGCAGAGACTGTGTATCGCAAGGGCCCTGGCCATCGGCCCGGAGGTGATACTTATGGACGAACCCTGCTCGGCCCTGGACCCGATTGCGACGGCGAAGATTGAAGAGCTTGTTTTGGAGCTGAAAAAGCAATATACTGTGATAATAGTAACGCACAATATGCAGCAGGCCGCCAGGGTCTCGGATTACACCGGCTTTATGCTTATGGGGGAACTGGTGGAGTTCGG
>JAUVQR010000004.1 GCA_030598065.1 Planctomycetota bacterium
GCCAGGGGATATGTGCAGCTAATCGCCAGGGGAAGGTTCGAGGAGGCCTTTCAGCTTGTCAGGTCAAGGAACACGTTCCCGGCTTCGTGCGGGCGTATATGCACCCGGCGTTGCGAGACGGCGTGCAGGCGGTCCTTGGTAGATGAACCGATAGCCATAGCCTGGCTCAAGAGGTTTCTCTCAGATAAAGATTTTACCCCGCGGTTAAATACCTCAAAGACCCACCACCCCGAGAGAGTGGCCATTGTTGGCGCCGGGCCGGCTGGCCTTACCGTTGCAAACGATCTGGCGCTCCACGGCTACAAGTGTGTAATATTTGAATGGCACCCCGAGCCAGGAGGGATGCTGCGCACCGGTGTGCCACGCTACCGCCTTCCCACAGAGTCGTTGAACGCCGATATAAACGGCGTCCTATCCCTGGGCGTTGAACTGCGAACGGGGACGAAACTCGGCACGGATTTTACGTTGGATTCTCTTTTTGAGGACGGTTTCAAGGCCGTTTTTATAGGGATAGGCGCCCATCAATCACTCAAGATGGAGATACCGGGCGAGAATTCTCCCGGGGTAATGCGCGCTATAGAGTTTCTCTGGGAGGTAAGTCTGGGCAAGCCCCCGGCCATCGGGCGGAGGGTGGCGGTAGTCGGAGGGGGCGAGACGGCCCTGGATTCCGCGCGTAGCGCACTGCGTATCGGCGCGCAGGCCGTTACGATTGTGTACAGAAGGTCTGTTGATGAGATGCCCTGTGAGGAAACAAGCAGGCTGGAAGCCGAGGAGGAGGGTCTGGGGATTAAGTTCCTCTCGGCGCCTGTGGAGATTCTAAGTAACGACGGCGTGCATACGCTGAAGTGTATAAGGATGAAGCTGGGAGAGCCCGACCAGAGCGGCAGACGTAGGCCGATACCTGTGGCGGGATCGGAGTTTGTGCTGGACGTGGATAACGTCATTATGGCTATAGGCCAGTCTCCTGAGCTGGCGCATTTAGACGATTCCGGACTCCACGTGACCCCAAGAAACACTATTGGTGTGAAAGAGGATACCCTGACTACCGACAGGGACGGGGTGTTTGCCGGCGGCGATGCTATAAAGGTGGGAGGCACCTTAATAGAGGCGATTGCCGACGGGAGAAGGGCTGCCGGCGCGATACACAACTATCTCAGGAATAAAAGGCCTGGTACGTCGGAGCGCCTTACGCCGATGCCGGACCTGTCACCACACAGGGTAGGGCTCGTAAAAAAGGAGCTCCGTAAGAGTATGCCGGTTCGTGCGGTCGGCACCAGGATACAGGACTTCAGCGAGGTTGAGCAGGGGTATGCCGATGAGTTGGCCATGATGGAGGCCAGACGGTGTCTCAATTGTGGCGCGGGCGCTGAGGTTGACCCCGAGCGTTGCGTCGCCTGCCTGACGTGCGTGAGGGTGTGTCCGTACGACGTGCCGGAATTGAACAGGATTGACAAGAAGGCCGCCATAGGTGTTGACTGCCAGTCCTGTGGGATATGTGTGGTAGAATGCCCTGCCAGGGCGATTGTGTTTAGGGACCGCTACGAGGACCAGGGCAGAGATTCCCTGGAGAACGCCCTGAGCGGGTTTTCAGGTCCGGAGCACGGCCCCAACGTTATAGTATTTCTTTCTCAGTATGACCCGCATTCACGGCGCCTGGTGCCGGGGCTGGACCGGCAGGGCGGCAACGTCAGGACGGTACAGGTCTCTTGCATTGGCAAGATGGACCCGATTCTTATACTAAGGGCTATCGAAGAGGGAGCCGATGGCGTGGTTGTGGTGGCCTGTGCGCCGGAAGAATGCCCCTATCAGACAGGAGATTTCTGGGCGAAGAAGAGACTCGAACATGTGTCAAGACTTCTCTCTGAGATGGGGCTTGAGGCGCAGAGGCTTCGGTGGCTGTCTCCTTCTCCCGAAGAGGAGTTCTTTGGGATGTTTGAAGAGATAGTGGCCCAGCTCAAGGGATTAGGCCCTGTGTTTAAAAAGGGAAACTAGGGCGACGATAGTTTGAGCGAGACGTAAGGCGGTTTATTCGTATCGGTCGTTTGAGAGGTATAAACGAGATGATAGTAGCGAAACCGAAGTCACTTGACTATATAAAGGGGCGCGTGAGAGGCAGCAAGAAGGTCGCCGTGGTCGGATGCGGTGGCTGCGTGACGGTACGGCCCGTGGGCGGAGAGAAACAGGTTGCCGAACTCGCGTCTGTGCTTCGCATATGGGCCAAGAAGGAAGGCCTGAGCCTGGAGGTTGAAGAAGACACTACGCTGAGGCAGTGTGAGCCGGAATTTCTTGATGAGATTAGCGATAAGATCAAGGGTTGTGACACCGCGGGGTCACTTGCCTGTGGTGTAGGCGCGCAGTGTCTGGCGGAGCGGTACCCTGAGACAAAAGTCACTCCCGGGGTAGACGCGGTATTCATGGGGGCGACACTAGAGCCCGGACTTTACTGGGAGCGCTGTGTCGGCTGCGGAGACTGCATTATTGGTGAGACCGGCGGTTATTGCCCTGTAAGCCGATGCGCGAAAAACCTTCTTAACGGTCCCTGTGGCGGTTCTCATGACGGCAGGTGTGAGGTAGATGCGGAGACCCCCTGTGTCTGGGACCAGATATATGAGCGCTCGGAGAAGACCGGCGATAAGGAGATGTTTGACGCCTTCGTGCCGCCCAAGGAATGGCCGGTCCGCCCGTCCATGATGATACTGGAGCATGCGCGAGTCAACGTCAACAAGGAACAGCAAGGGTCTTAACGTGACTACAGACAGCAATCTTGAAAGACTGTTAAGGGCCGGCAAGTTTGTCGTGACCGCCGAACTCGGCCCGCCAAACACGGCCGACAGAACGGTCGTTGAGAAAAAGGCGTCTCTCCTCAAGGGATATGCCGACGCCATCAACGTTACGGATTGCCAGACCTCCGTGGTGAGGATGTCCAGTATAGCTGCGGCGGTTATGCTGATGGAGGCCAGGCTTGAGCCGGTGGTTCAGATGACCTGCCGTGACCGTAACCGCATCGGGATGCAGAGTGACATCCTTGGCGCGGCGGCGCTGGGAGTGAAAAACCTGCTGTGCCTCACCGGTGACCATCCGAAATTCGGCGACCATCCCGGCGCCAAACCGGTCTTTGACCTGGACTCCGTACAGCTACTTCACATGGTGAAGACCATGAGGGACGAAAAGAGGCTCCAGTCCGGCACCGAAATAGCCGTCGAGCCCAGATTGTTTCTGGGTGCCGCCGAAAACCCCTTTGCCGGTTCCATAGACGTGAGGGCCAGGCGCCTTGCGAAGAAGATAGCCGCCGGGGCCCAATTCTTTCAGACACAGATAGTCTACAACGTGGATAGATTCGCCGAATGGATGAAGGCCGTCCGCGATCTGGGGCTCCACGAGAAGGCGTTTATTATCGCCGGTGTGTCGCCGCTGAAGTCCCTGGGAATGGCGCGATACATGCAAAAGAACGTACCCGGTATGGACGTACCGGACGAGATAATCGCCCGCATGAAAGAGAAGAAGTCAAAGGAAGAGGGTATACAGATATGCCTGGACATAATAGAGCAGGTCAGGCAGATAGACGGTATAGCCGGCGTTCACATAATGGCCATAGCTTGGGAGGAGGCGGTACCCGAGATTGTCGAACGGTCCGGTTTGCTTCCTCGCCCCACCCCTTAATCAGGCCCTTGCCAGTTCCGCCGCCCTGCGGGTAACACGGATATCCTCGGACACACCCCTCGCGCCTATCCGCGTCTATCTATGCGTTTACATTCAACACGGGATTGTGTATAATCCGTCTGCATCGGCGGCATATGCCGTTGTTAATCGCAGTAGGGAGGATATTAGAATGATGGTAGATTTTAGGGTTGTGCCGATAGGTACGGGTTCCAGCAGCTTGAGCGCCGAGATGGCAGAGGTTCTCAGGGAGGTGGACAGCAGCGGTGTCACCTATAAGACGAATGACATGCGTACGGTTGTAGAGGGCGACTGGGACACGGTAATGGGTCTTATAAAGAGATGCCACGACAAGATGATGGAGAACGCCGAAAGGGTGTCCACGATAATTACCATTGACGACCGGAAGGGCAGGGCAATTCACATCGGTGAAAAAGTCTCCTCAATAGAGAAGGCACTGGGGAAATCTCTGTGCAAGTAAGCTATAGGATGAGAAAAAGACGTGGACCAGGATATCGTTAAAGAGATTTCGGAGATTGAAAAAGAGGCGGAAAGCATAGTCGAAGACGCTAGGAAGAGGGCAAGGGCCCTTGAGTCCGGACTTGAGGAGAAACGCGCACCGCTAAGACTGGAATATGAAAAACAGTTCGAGGCCAAGGCCGAAGGGCTGAGACGTAGTTTTAAGGAGGAAGTGCAGCAGGGGGAAGCCAAACTCAAAGAGGCGTTTGCAGACGCAAAGACCGTCATCGTTCAAAGAGAGATGGAGCGGTCCGATGAGGTCGTATCGTTTCTGATAAACAGAATTCGAGAATTTTAAAGACATGGCTATCGATAGGGTCAAGAGGGTTACCTTGATGGTCCCGACCTATAGTGGCAAGCCCCTTGTGTCGCGGCTCTATCAACTCGGCGTTGTGCATGTCTCGGACGTATTCTCAAACATTCCTGCCACCCAAACCACCCTAAGGAAGCATCACGCGACCACACATGTCCGGGAGGATGACATCCGTAAGCTGGAGTTTGTCGTCCCCACCCTGGGAGCGCTGTTGGTCGCGGAAAAATCCTTTATAGAAGGGCTCTTTCCGGCACCGGTATATGTCAAAAAAGGCGAACTTGCGGAAATCGTCTCCTCTCTTGAAATAGACGGCATCTACAGCGAGTGTAAGGCTATTTGTCTTGAACGAGACACCGTTGAGAGGGGGCTGAAGGACGTTCAGCGCGAGAAAGATTCCCTCAAGGAACTGCTCGGGCTGCCGTGGACGCTGTCTGAACTGAACGGCATCTGCAGCGTTAGCGTCAGGCTGGGTCTCTTTCCCAAGGGAAACTGGAGCAAGTTAACGCTCAACCGGCAGGCCCGGGAACTCCTGGTGTGGCAGGACGTCTCGGTGAGTGGCGCGAGATTGAAACGGGTTCTGGTGGCCTATCTGCCCGGCGGGCATGACGGAAATGAAGGAGACGAGGCCGCGGAACTCCTTAACACTTTGGGATTTAAGGACATAGCCATACCGAAACTGCCGGGCAGGGCTGAGGAAGAAACTGCTGAATTGGAGAAAAGACGGCGTGCGTTGACGGAGAGGCTGGCGACGCTGCATGGCAGATTGTCGGAACTGGCGCACCTCTACCATCGAAAGGCTACGGCCCTGCTTGGATATCTGGAGAGTGAGGAGGAGAGACGCGACCTTGAGACGCATTTTGCCCGGTCGAAAAAACTCCTGCTAGTAACAGGCTACATAAAAGAAAAGGACGTTCACATACTGGAGAAAACGCTCGGGGCTGAGTATCCGGAACACGCGACTGTGTATGACGAGCCATCACCGGGCGAGGACGTGCCCGTGTCACTCACGCTGAACCCGCTGTTTCGTCCGGTACAACTCATCACCAGAATGTTCGGACTGCCCAATTACTTCTCCTTCGACCCCACACCCTACATCGTGCTCAACTTTCTTCTTTTCTTTGGCATCTGCTTCAGTGACGTTATTTATGGCACAATGTTGGTGGGGCTTTCTTGTTATATGATGAAACGGTACCGGCAAAACCCCGGTCTCAGGAATTTCTTCTGCCTCTTTCTGTATGCCGGGGTGAGCACCATGTTGTGCGGCGCGTTGATGGGCGGATGGGCCGGTGACCTGTATAAACCGGAATATCTTGGCGCCGGTAACGTTCTGCTTCACGTTAAAGAGAGAGTGGCCGTGTTTGATCCGCTTAACAATCTGCTGGTGGCGCTGGTCCTTGTGCTGGGGCTGGGGATTATCAACCAGTTCTACGCGTTGAGTCTCAGGATGTACCGTGAGTACCGCATGGGCAGGCCGTGGGATGCGTTGATGGACGGCGGCCTGTGGATGGTATTTCTGTCGGGGCTTGTAATACTGGTCGGTCACGTCTTTATCGTTGTGCCGCCAGAGGCGGTCGTGGCCGGTAAGGCCGCCGCCGTTGTCGGCGCCGTCGGTCTGGTGCTTACCCAGGGCAGAATGCACAAGGGTATCCCCGCCAGGCTCATAACCGGGTTAATCAGCGTCTACGGCATCATGGGCACGTACGGCGCAACCGCCTTCGTGAGCGACATCCTGTCATATTCGAGACTCCTTGCCCTGGGGCTTACCACGAGTATAATCGCCATGTCGTTCAATATCATTGCCTCACTTGCGGGTTCTGCCGGGACTTTCTTCTTCGTGCTGGCCCTGGTTGCCGGTCATACGCTGAACTTTGCCATATGTATAATAGGCTCCTTTGTCCATCCGGCAAGGCTCATAATGCTCGAGTTCTTTGGCAGGTTTTACGAGGCGGGCGCCACCCGCTTCAGGCCGTTCGGTTTCCACTCGGAGAGGGTCCAGATAATCGAGTAAAAAGAGGTCTATAGCAATGGAAGAATTTCTAAGGGTTCATTTCTTGGTGACAGGTTTGGGTTGGGCCGGCAGCGGGGCGATGCTGGCGGTTATGTTCGGCGGGATAGGCTCGGCCGGGGGTATTCGTACCGCCGTCAGCCAGGCGGCGGGTGTCCTCTCGGAAAAACCCGAGCTTTTCGGCAGGCTCCTGGTGCTGATGGCTATGCCGGGCACCCAGGGCTTTTACGGCTTCATTTGCGCCATTACCATAGCCATGCGCATTGGGCTTATAGAAGGCACGGTTGACGTGACCCCTTTGGCGGGAATGGGCCTGTTCTTTACCGGGCTTACAACGGGGATTGTCCTGTGGAGGAGCGCCCTGTGGCAGGGAGAGGCCGCCGCGGCGGCCATTAGCCTGACGGCCAAGAGACCGGAGGAGGGGGGCCGGGCAATCCTTATGCCGGCCCTTGTAGAGACCTACGCCGTCGTGGCCCTGCTGGCGTCTATTCTCATGATAATGTGGCTCACCAAGACGGGTGGCATTACTATTGTTACTCCGTAAACAATCCCACACTAGAAAGAACATGTCTCTAGAAAGGATAAAGACGCGGTTATTGGAAGACGCACGCAAAGAGGCTCAAAGCGTGGTTGAGGCCGCCGAGAAGGGTCTCAAGCTAAGGCTCGACCGGGAGGAGTCGTCCTTGAAGAGGGAGATTGAGGACAGGCTTGAGACACTGAAAAGGGAATTACGGAAAGAAAATGAGAGAACACTGTCCCTCCTGAAATCCAGCAATAACAAAAAACTCCTTGGAATGAAGAACAGGGTCATTGACCGCGTCCTTGAAGAGGCCATGAACAATATACTCTCGCCCAGCAAACAGGAATATCTGGCGCTGTTGGAGGGCTGGCTGAAGGGTTTAAACATAGAGGAAAGGGCGGAGATCATGCTGTCCAGCAAAGACCTCAGGGGAGTTGGTCCGGAACTGGTCAGAAACGCGAACGAGTCATGCGGCAAGAACATCTTCTTCCTGGCGACGTCAGTCGTCAGCATAAAGGGAGGGTTTATAGTAAAGACCAAGAACTTTAAAATCGACCGGAGCCTGGAGTGTATAGCCAGTCATTTGCGTGAAGAGCCCATATTGGAGGTGGCGGAGAAGCTGTTCGGCAAATGACAAGAGACTTCAGAAAAACCCTGCGCAATTGTCGTTTCGCGTAGCAGGAGCATCCGCCTGAGGCGGACAACGTGCTCTTGCTTCAGTCGACGCATAAAAGATAAATGTGATGACAAGCTGTACGGGATAATGGATAAAGAGAGGAGGATAATTGAAGAGGCTTGATTTTGTCATTGCGAGTCCGCATGTGGCGGACGTAACATTCTCAGTCTTATCCGTCACTGCGAGGGGCATAGCCCCGAAGCAATCTCACAGGCTTTATACATATACTGTCTGGTGAAAAGCAAGCAATACTATGTCTACATGATGATCAATAAGAGAAACAGCGTTCTTTATACTGGAGTAACGAACAACTTAAAGAGACGGGCCTATGAACACAAGAATAAGTTGGTTGACAGCTTCACCAAAAGGTACAACGTGGTTAAGTTAGTGTATTGTGAGGCATTCGAGAGTGTTGAGACTGCAATACGCAGGGAGAAGCAAATCAAAAGTGGCTCAATGGGAAAGAAGGTAGACTTGATTAATAGTGTTAACAAAGAATGGAGAGATTTGTATGAAGAAATATGAGATTGCTTCGCTTCGCTCGCAATGACACGATGGAGTACGGGAGTGTGTCTTGACGCACTTTACAGCGAATGACAATAAAGGTCGTTCTTACGCTAATAAAATGCTTGCCACATACACAGGTGTTACAGACATGCAACAAAGAGACCCCCAACAGTGGTGCTTCGTGTCCGGAAAGGTAAGCGCCCTTGAGACCGCGCTTCTCAAGGATGGCTTTTTTCAAAGATTTCTGGAACTGGACACGGACATAGATATAGGTATAGATGTTAAACGCCGCGAAGACATACTCTCCTGCATAAGAGGTTCCGCCTTAAGCGACTGTTTCCATACGACGGATGACCTCGCCGATTATGAAGGCATAATAAACAGGCGTTTTCTTGAACAGGTGCGGGAGATAAGAAAGTGTTCCCCCTCTCCGGCCGTCTGCGATTTCTTTCTGCTCCCTTACGACTTTAAGAACCTGAAAAATTACCTTAAAGAAAAATTTTTCGGGTTACCTCCGTCGGAGCGCTTCCCCTGTGCCGCAGGCGACGACGTGTGGGAGAGGCTATGGGAAAAGACTGGTGTGTCCGAAGGTTTTTTACCGCAGCCGCTGGCGGTCTATGAAGGAGCGGTCTCAGCGCTCAGGCGCCTGATAGGCATAGACGGAACCGGGGCAGACGATCCCGGCCGTATAGACAGTGTCCTGGACGGACACCTGCTGCGTTACCTGCCGGGGCTTGTAGCCGGGTTGAGGTCTGAGCGCCTTGATGGCTACGTAAGAGATTACCTGAGGCTGCGGGCGATATCTATACTTCAGAGGGTGCCGACCGGACGCGAGGCCGAGATGCTGTGGTTTCTCAGGGGAGATGAATTCTTTGAACACCTGGTGCAGAGCCCGCCCCGGCACTGGAAGGATGTGCTCCTTGATATCGTGCCCGAAGCGGTTGTGGAAAAGATTGTAGCCGGTGAAAGGAAGTCTCTCTTGTTGCGGTATGAAAGGCATGTCAGCGACTATATGACGGAGCGGTTGCGGCCTGCCCGTTACACGACCTTTGGGCCGGAGAGGGTCTTTGGATACCTTTCGGGGCTTGATACGGAACTTTTTAACCTGCGGCTGGCTATCGGCGGCGCGATGGAGAATTTAGACCCCCGGATTATCGGGGACACGTTGAGAAGGACGTATATATGACGATGCAGAGGGTCGTTGCCGTTGGGGAGCGGGAAAAGATACTTCCCTTCAAGTCGCTGGGCCTGGACCTTGAATATGCCGACTCGATGGAGGAACTGGCGCGGGTAATGGAAAAGATGGCCCACAACCCGGACATTTCCCTGGTTGTTGTGAGTGAGGATCTTGTGTCGGGACACCCTGACGTTGTATCGGTCTTTCGCGAGATGGTTCGCGCCCCGATCGTGGTCCTTCCCTCCCATCTTGGCAGTGGGGGTACCAGTATGACAGAGATAGGCAAGATGGTGAAGCGGGCCATCGGCGTGGAGATAATCGAGGGAGGGCGAAGTTGAAAGAAGGCACGGTAATAAAGGTATCCGGGCCGTTGGTAGTGGCCAAAGGTCTTGCCGGCACCAATATATACGATATGGTAAGGGTGGGGGAGCAGCGGTTGCTGGGTGAGGTAGTCGAGATTCGCTCGGACGAGTACTCTGTTCAGGTCTATGAAGAAACCGAGGGCATCGGACCGGGCCAGCCCGTCTATCCCAAGGGTGTACCGCTTGATGTGGAACTGGGCCCCGGCCTGATCGGTTCTATCTTTGACGGTATCCAGAGGCCGCTGGACGTGATAGCGAGCCGCATGGGTTCATACATAGCCAGGGGCGTGGAGTATCCGCCTCTGGAGAGGGAGAGAAAATGGCATTTCGTTCCTGTCCCCCGGAAGGCGGGTGATATCGTGGGGCAGGGGGACATCCTAGGCACCGTCAGGGAGTCTGCGCTTGTAGAGCACAGGATAATGGTCCCTCACGGGGTTGAGGGAAGGGTGTCTGTTACGGCGGAGGGCGACTACGCCCTGGATGACGCGGTGGCGGAGGTAGAGACGTCAAGCGGTGTCGTGGACATAAAGATGCTACAGAGATGGCCAGTCAGACAGGCGAGGCAGGTGAGCAAGAAGCTGCCGCCCGATCAGCCGTTGGTCACCGGGCAGAGGGTTATCGACACCTTCTTCCCTGTGGCAAAGGGTGGCACGTCCTGCGTCCCCGGGCCGTTCGGCAGCGGCAAGACGGTCGTCCAGCACCAACTGGCTAAATGGTCGGACGCGGACATAGTGGTCTATGTGGGCTGCGGAGAGCGGGGCAATGAGATGGCCGACGTACTGCTGTCTTTTCCCCAGCTGAAGGACCCCAGGAGTCAGGAGTCCCTTATGGCACGCACCGTGCTGGTGGCGAACACGTCTAACATGCCGGTCGCCGCGCGTGAGGCCTCTATTTTTACGGGCATCACGATAGCTGAGTATTACAGGGACATGGGCTATGACGTAGCGCTTATGGCGGACTCAACCTCTCGCTGGGCCGAGGCGATGAGGGAGATGTCTTGCAGGCTGGAGGAGATGCCCGGAGAAGAGGGGTTTCCCACGTACCTGGGGAGCAGGCTTGCCGGCTTTTATGAGAGGTCCGGGAACGTCATTTGTCTCGGCGCAGAGCCCGGTGAATCAGCGGATAGGAGAGGGAGTCTCACCATTATAGGCGCGGTCTCTCCACCGGGAGGTGACCTCTCTGAGCCCGTAGTGCAGGCGACCCTGAGAACCGTGAAGGTCTTTTGGGGATTGGACGAAAGGCTCGCCTCTCAGCGACATTTCCCCGCAGTGAACTGGCTTACAAGCTACTCGCTCTACCAGCAGGTGGTAGGCAGGTTCGCCGCCAAAACGATAGGACCCGGCTGGAATGATAACAGGCGGAAGGCGCTCCGCCTGTTACAGAGGGAGTCGGAGCTTGAGGAATTGGTGAGGCTGGTCGGTATGGAAGCGCTGTCTCAAGAAGACAAGTTGGTAATGGAGGCGGCCAAGATGATAAGGGAGGACTTTCTACATCAAAACGCCTACGACGCGCTGGACACCTACACCTCGCTGGAGAAACAGTTTTATATGCTGGACACTATCCTTACGTTCTACTCCAGGGCGCAGGAGGCGACAGACCAGGGCGTTGATTTGTTACAAATAATCGAGATTCCCGTTAAGGACAAGATACCGGAACTCAGGCTCGTGGCCGAGGGTGACTGGAAAGTATTTGAGGCGGTAGAGAGAGATATCGTGGAGCAGATAGACGGACTTGTAAAAGGGGGCCAGGTTGGTATTTAAAGAGTACCTAACGGTAAAGGACATCTTTGGGCCGCTGATGCTGATCGAGCACGTTGACGGCGTTACGTATGGGGAACTGGCCGAGATAAAACTTGACGGCGGGCAGATAAGACGCGGCAGGGTGCTTGAGATAGCCGATTCTTGCGTTCTGGTGCAGGTGTTTGAGGGCACACTTGGGTTAGGTAGGGACAACGTCAGGGTGAAGTTCCTTGGCAGGGGCCTGGAGATTGGGGTATCGCCCGATATCGTAGGCAGGATCTTTGACGGCGCCGGCCGGGCGATTGACGGTGGACCGGGTATTATCCCGGACAAGAAACTGAACGTAAACGGCAACCCGATGAACCCTTACGCGCGAGATTACCCCAGCGAATTTATACAGACCGGCATCTCCTCTATAGACGCGCTGAATACCCTGGTGAGGGGACAGAAGCTCCCGGTGTTCTCGGGCTCCGGGCTGCCCCACGCCAGGCTGGCGGCGCAGATTGCCCGTCAGGCCCAGGTTCCGGGTTCGCCGGAGGGTTTTGCCGTGGTCTTTGCGGCTATGGGTATAACGTTTGAAGAGGCGGACTACTTTACCACCGATTTCCAGAAGACAGGGGCCATAGAAAGGTCGGTCTTGTTCATAAATCTCGCTGAAGACCCACCTATAGAACGCCTGGCCGTACCCCGGATGGCCCTTACCACGGCCGAGTACCTGGCCTACGAACTTGATATGCATGTCCTGGTAATCATGACCGACATGACGAATTACTGCGAGGCGTTAAGGGAGGTGTCCGCGGCGCGTAAGGAGGTGCCGGGCAGGAGGGGGTATCCCGGATATCTTTACACGGACCTGGCCAGTATTTATGAAAGGGCGGGCCGGCTCAAGGGAAAGAAGGGTTCCATTACCCAGATACCGATACTAACCATGCCCGAAGACGACAAGACACATCCGGTACCGGACCTGACCGGATACATAACAGAGGGACAGATAATCCTTGCCAGAGACCTTCACCTGCAGGGTATCTACCCTCCCATAGATATACTGCCGTCGCTGTCGCGTCTTAAAGACAAGGGCATTGGGGCGGGCAGGACCAGAGAGGACCACGCGGACATCTCCAACCAGCTGTACGCTTCGTATGCCAGGGGCAAGGCTGCAAAGGAGCTGGCCGTCATACTTGGCGAGGGGGCGCTCAGCCCCCTGGACCTGTCGTTCGTTGATTTTTCAGACCACTTTGACAGTGAATTCATACAGCAGGGTGAGGAGGAAAACAGGCCTATCGGAGACACCCTGGACCTGGGGTGGAAGTTGTTCGGTTTGCTGCCCAGAAAGGAGTTGAAGAGGATACACCGGAAGCATCTGGATAAATACTACAGGGAGAGGAAGGGGTGAGGCGGAAGGTAAACCCCAACAGAATGGAGCTACTCAGGTTAAGGCGCAGATACGCCCTGGCCTTGAGGGGCCACAAGATGGTAAAGGACAAGCTGGAAGGGCTTGTGAAGGAATTTCTCAGCCTCTCTCGAGATTATAGGGACGCGCGTGCCGCTGTTGACAGGGAACTCCCGGCATTGTTAGTGCCGTTTGTTTTGGCCAGGCTGGCCTCGCCCAAAGGGGCGGTTGACACCGCTTTAGAGCATTCAAGAAAACCTCTGAAGATAGATGTCACGTACAGGAGGGTGTTGAACGTCGCCCTGCCACACTATGAGGCGTCTTTGCCCCCCATGCCGCAGTACAGCCTTCTTGACACCTCCGGCGGCCTCGACCTGGCCGTCTCAAGGCTGAGAGACTACCTGCCCAGGATATTGAGACTCGCGGAACTGGAGCATGCCGTGTGGTTACTGGCCAGGGAAGTAGAGGAGACCAGGCGGAGGGTGAACGCGCTTGAATACGTCCTCATCCCGGAGCTGCGTGGTTCGATAAAATCAATCAAGGCCAAGCTCGATGAGATGGAACGATTTCACATATCAAGACTTATGAAGGTGAAGGAACTGCTGGAGTCGGAACGGTCCACGTTATAAAAGTTACTATTCGGTCTATACTTCTTAGACCGTTTTTGCTAATATACCTCCTTGTACAGGGGTTTGTCTTTAGTTATTGAGGAGAAGATAATGTGTAATCATTTGAGGAGGTTCGGCTTTGTATCTCTAGCCATAGGACTGCTTGTAGTGTCCTTGTCTGTCGCGAATGTCTTTAGAACACCGCCGGTTCAGGCCCAGCGGTCTACGGCGGAGATAGAGAGATTACAGGAAACCGCTTCAGAGTTTTCAAAACTCTTCAGCGAGGTCGCCGAGTACGTGCAACCCTCTGTGGTTCACGTGAAGGCGGTCAAGGTGATGAAGGCGGAACAGTTTCAGCAGTACCACCCCCACGGCAGAGGCGGTCCGGGTGGGCATGGTGGGCCGGGCGGTCCGGGTGGACCACCGGGTGGACACGGTGGGCATGGTGGACAGGGCGCTCCGTTTGGTGACGACTTCTTTGACCGCTTCTTCCGTGGCCGCATGCCCAAGGAGTTCAGGCAGCAGGGTTTCGGTTCTGGAGTGATAGTTGACGCAAGGGGATACATCCTTACCAACAACCACGTGGTGGAAGGTGCCGACGAGATCTACGTAATGTTGCCGGGCAAGAAAAAAGAGCTTAAGGCAGAGATTATTGGCACCGACCCGCCGACTGACCTTGCGGTAATAAAGATAGACGGCAACGGGCTTCCGGTCGCGAACTTGGGTAATTCCGATGACGCCCATGTAGGTGACTGGGTGATTGCCATTGGTAACCCGTTTGGACTTACACAGACGGTAACCGCCGGCATTATCAGTGCCGTGGGACGAGCCAACGTCGGTATTGCAGACTATGAGGACTTCATCCAGACCGATGCTGCAATCAATCCGGGAAATAGCGGCGGCCCATTGGTTAACCTGAATGCCGAGGTAATCGGCATAAATTCCGCCATCTTTACCAGGAGCGGAGGATACCAGGGTATCGGGTTTGCCATTCCGAGTAACATGGCAAAGAGCGTTATGGACAGCCTGATTAAGAACCAGAGGGTTATCAGGGGATGGCTGGGTGTGGTTATCCAGGACATTACCGAGGAGTTGGCCGAATCGTTCGGGCTGCCTAATGCGGAGGGTGTGCTGGTGGGTGATGTTACCCCCAACAGCCCCGCAGAGAAAGGTGGTATGGAGCGCGGGGACGTAATCCTTAAATACGAGGGCAGAGAGGTCAAGGACGTGAATGACCTCAGAAACCTTGTGGCTCGGACGTCCGTTGGCACGGATGCAACGGTGGACGTACTTCGCGATAACAAGTCCGTGCAGCTCACGGTTATCATTGGGGAGCAGCCTGCGGACCTCTTTGCCCAGAGAGGTGGCGGTGGAGGACCTACGGCGCCCTCTGCCGACTATGGCATGATGCTTGAAAACCTGACGCCAGAAGTGGCCCGGCGCTTCGGTTTCCAGGATGAGACAGGCGGGGTGATTGTAATGGATGTGATGCCGGGTGGGTTGGCCGAGATGTCCGGTTTGCAGCCAGGCGACCTTATAAAGGAAGTTAACAAGGCTAGGATCGCCAACATTCAGGAATTCTGGCAGGCCGCCGAGGCATCGCCCAAGGACAAGGGTCTGTTGCTGCTTGTCAAGAGAGGCAAGACCACCCGTTACGTACTACTAAAACAGGCGGAATAAACGCCTTCACGTGTTGAGACTGAGCAGGAGAGACCGTGCCGCGCCGAGCGCGCCGGCACTGTCTCCAAGCTCGGCACCGACAACCTGTAACCCCTCCGTTATCTTCGGCAAGGCCCGTTTCCTCACTTCTTCGCGGACGGCGCCGAAAAGAGGGTCCCCAAGGTTACTCACCCCACCACCCAACACGACTATGTCAGGGTTCAGTATGTTTGCGACACTGGCTATGGCCACGCCGAGCATCGTACCGGTATCTTTTATCGTCTTATTGGCCAGCTTGTCTCCGGAGTGTGCCCACCTCCATATATTTTCCGGTGTGACCCTGCCGCGCTTAGGCCCCTTGCTGTTCTTCAGGAGTTCTTGCATCCTGGCCACAAGGCCCTTGGCCGAGGCGTAGGCCTCAAGGCAGCCCTTGTTGCCGCAGGCACACATGCGGCCGTTCCGGACCAGCGTCATGTGTCCGATTTCTCCCGCGATCCCTCTGGCGCCGTGCATGACCCTCCCGTCCACGATAATCCCGCCACCCACACCGGTCCCGAGCGTGAGGCATACCAGACACTTCGCGCCCCTGCCGGCGCCCTTCCAGTGTTCACCAAGCGCGACAAGGTTGGCGTCATTGTCCAGAGAAACTGGCATCTTCAACCTCTGCCTGAGGATGTCTCTCAGCGGCACGTTGGACCATCCGGGGAGATTCGGCGGGTTAAACACCACGCCTGTGGCGGGGTCCAACGGGCCGGCAAAGCCCACACCCGCCCCCGTGACGCGCTTCATGGGAAATCCGGACTTCTTCGCCGTGTCCCTTAGCGTCATGACAATGCGGTCTATCACGGCGTCCCGGCCCTTCCGCGCCAGCGTGGACCGCTTCATGGTCGCGAGGATCTCTCCGCGAACGTCAACCAGGACGCTCTTTATGTTGGTCCCGCCAACGTCTACGCCCAGAACCAGTCTGCCTGTGTGTTTTTTGCCTCTGCTCACGTAAAATGTTTCCAAGGTTCAATCGGGTATGCAGGACACAAGGATAGCCACTGGGCTGTACGAAGTCAAGCGCGCCCGTATTCGCAGTTGAAATCGGATGCTTCAATCGGTTAGAGTTGCACCGTTGAGAGTAGCGTTTATGGCAAAAATTTTTGTTGTGGAGAAAGATTCGGGCATGACGCGTATTAGCTTCGACTGCAGTGCGGCAATCATGGCGGGCGGGAAGAGCGAGAGGATGGGGCGTGATAAGGCGCTCTTGAATATCGGCGGTGTCTCAGCCGTTGAATTCCTGCTCCAGAGACTCAGGCCCATGTTCGAGGAAATAATTCTTTCCACAAATACCCCCGATAATTTCAGCAAACTGGGCGTCCCTGCCATCCCTGACCAGATACCGGGCCGGGGACCGTTGGGAGGCATCTATACAACCTTGTCTAATGTCACGAACCCGTATCTGTTTGTAATCGCCTGTGACATGCCATGCGTTAGCCCTGATTTAATAAAGTACCTGGTACGTGAGGTAAAGGGGAAGGGACAGGGGGAGGTATACGATGTCGTCGTGCCTGAAACGGAGCGGGGCCTGGAACCCTTGCACGCCATATACTCCAAGACCTGCGTACCCGCAATAAAAAAGCAGCTCGAGGGTAACGGCAGTGGGAGGGTTATAAGTTTTTTCCCCGACGTAAAGGTGCGGGTTGTCAGTAAGGAGGAAATAGCGGAGATAAAAGGTGGCCCCGAGGCATTTCTGAACTTCAACACCCCGGAAGACTACCGGAAGGCGCTGAAACTGCTCAGGGCAAAAGAGCTGTAACCCCTACCATCTACAGAAGCCTCCAATTATTATCAGACGGGGAGGACACCACGATGCAGTATCCACATACAGGTAATAATAGCAGGAATATTCTTGATAAGTGGATACAGGAAGGATAATATGACATCTATGGGTGATGCAATACAGTGTGGGTCTCGTCTTTTGGTTTTTGTTTATGAGAAGTGGCTAACGGCAATACAGAAGAGGGGGCTTCTGGGGTGAGATTAATTGCCTGGTGGGCAAGCAATGTCTTGCTGGTGGCAACGGTAGTTGTATCTTCAATGGGAGCCCCTTCCTATGATACGGAGACGGAGACGGCGCATTGCAGCCGTGTCATAGACGGCGATACCATAGTACTTTCCACCGGCGAGCGTGTCAGGTACATCGGTATAGACACGCTTGAAGCAAGGGGGCAGCTGGGCAACACAATAGCGGAATTCAACCGCTATCTGGTTGAGGGCAAGGACATACGTCTGGAGTTTGACGTGGATAGATATGACAAGTACGAGCGCCTCCTGGCATATGTCTACGTGGAAGAAATTTTTGTCAACGCCGTGCTGGTAGAGAGGGGACTTGCCCGCGTGATGACAGTTAAACCAAACGTACGGCACAAGAAAGCCTTTCAGCGGTTGCAGAAAAAGGCCAAGAAGGAACGCAGGGGTATATGGTTTAAATAAACCACAGCGGTCTCAGGCGGATGAAGAAATACCTTCTAAAAGCCCCTACCCAATTTGTTTAGCAGAGCAAGCTCTGCCACTACAAACAAAAATTATTAATTTACAGTTAATAGTAGGGTGTGCACCAGTGGCGAATCTGCCTTCGGCATGATCATGCGGCACCCGTTAGGGCGTCAGTGCACTCTTTGTGAACAGTGCGCTGAAAACCACATTCTTTGATTCAATTCTGAAATCTCTTGCATCGCCGTAAAGCTGAGTCCGAAAAGCCCCTTGAGCCTCAGGCCGAATCTCCTCCATTAGCGTACGGGCTGCCTGTTTGTACCCATTTCCTCTTCTCTAACCACAGGCAACATCCCCCGGCCCCGGCCTATGGATAATACCCGGAAATCTGACCGTCCGGGCCGTTTTCCGCGTTATCAACGCTCCTCCAATATCTTGACTTTTGGCCCGAAAAGAGTATAGTTATAGGATGTTTATTTGTGCCAGATATCGTTCTAAATTGCGGCGATTGTGGGATGTCGGGAGACATCAATGAGGTCTAGCGAATGAGTCAGTGGTATACACCGGAATTCGGCATGTCCTTCGGCAGTAAATGGACAAAGACCATAAAGATACTTATCTCGGTCAATGTAGGTATCTTCATCCTGCAGCTGCTTTTTTTCTCCATAACCACCCAGTGGAGCGGCGGTAAGCCGGTTGAGGGGGCAGGCTTCGGCTACCCGGACCCTTTCACCAAGTTGTTCTGGTTCTATCCGCCTGATACATTTGGTCACCTCTGGCTCTGGCAGCTCTTCAGCTACACCTTCCTTCACAGCATCTACGACCCCTGGCACCTGATAATAAACATGTTCGCGTTGTGGATGTTCGGCGGCGACGTAGAAAGAAGGCTGGGAACGAAGAAGTTCCTCACCCTGTACTTCACCGCCGGCGTATTTGCCGCGCTGGTGAGCACGTTGATTGGTTATCAGAGCGCTATATTGGGCGCTTCGGGTGCCATATTTGCCATTGAAGTGGCCTTTGCCATGTTCTTTCCCGAGGCCACCATCATTCTCTTCATATTCCCCATAAAGGCCAAACACCTTGTAATGATATTCGCAGGCATCACGGCCATGAACTGTCTCCTGCCCACCGGTAGTGGAAACATCGCTTATTTCGCGCACCTCGGCGGGCTGCTTTACGGGTTTCTGTTTGTAAGGTACGAGCCCAAGCTGTGGACCATGATTGAGGTCTGGCAGGCCAGGCAGAGGGAGAGGGAGAGAAGAGAGAACGTGGAGGTTCGCAAAAGGGTTGACATGCTTCTGGAAAAGGTGAATCGCATCGGCATGGAGAATCTTAGCAAGAAAGAGTTGGAGTTCCTGCAAAGTGCCAGCAAAAAATACAAGAAGTGGCAGGCGGGGCGAAAGGTATGATGCATGATTAAGGTGGCGGTTAATGGGGCCTGTGGCCGAATGGGTTCCAAGGTGGTGGAAAACGTATGTAAGGACGAAGAACTCGAACTGGTGGCGGCGCTTGAAAGAGAAGGGCACCCGCTGCTGGGCAGTGAAATCGGGTCTGACCTCCATGGCAGGGGTTGCGTTGTAAAGGTGACGCGGGAATTTGACGGCAAACCGGACGTCCTTATTGACTTCTCTGGACCTGTATCCAGTGTAGAGAGGGCGGTCCGTTGTGCCGCCGTGGGCACGGCACTGGTAATCTGCGCAACAGGGCACGATGCGGAGCAATCCGCTAAGATTAAGGAAGCCGCCGACAAGGTGCCATGCCTGATTAGCCCCAACATGAGCCTTGGCGTAAACCTCTTGTTCCAGCTTGCCGCGCAGGTAGCCAGGACGCTGGGGGACGCTTATGATATTGAGGTGGTGGAAACGCATCACCGCTTCAAGAAAGATGCGCCAAGCGGCACCGCCTTAAAGATTGCAGAGGATATCTGCGAGGCGACGGGCAAGAAACTGGATGATGTCGCCGTCTACGGGCGTAAAGGCCTTATAGGTGAAAGACCACGCGGAGAGATAGGAATACACACCTTAAGGGTGGGTGACACCGTGGGTGAACATCGGGTCATTTTCGGAAACCTCGGAGAGACCGTCGAACTGGTCCACAATGCACACAGCCGTGACACCTTTGCCGTGGGGGCTATCCGTGCGGCTAAATTTATCGTGAATAAGCCGCCGGGACTGTATGGAATGAAGGACGTGATAAAGGTATAACCACCCCGCCTCTCGTACCGTTCCAATCGTCCGGGAACTTGAAAACACAGGTACGCGTGTTATAATGTCCTTTGGTTGTAAGGCCTGTGCTTGTTGTGATGTTTATGATGAAGATGGTTATGATAATATGGTACCGTAGATTTAGTTGTCTTTTGGGAGTTGTGGAAGGAGAGCGTTGCAATGGCTGATAGGGAGAGGATAATCGGTATAGACCTGGGCACCACCAATTCCGTTGTTGCGGTGATGGAAGGTGACCAGCCCACGGTGATAATCAATCCCCAGGGCAGCAGGATTACTCCTTCATGCGTGGCGTTTACCGATAAGGGCGAACGCCTTGTCGGTCAACTGGCCAAGCGGCAGTCCATTATAAACCCGCACAATACCATATACTCCATAAAGCGTTTTATGGGCAGGCGGCACAACGAGGTCTCTGAGGAAGAGAAACTGGTCCCCTTCAAGATAGTCGGCGCGCCTGAAGAGCTTGTAAAGGTGGAGATAAAGGGCAAGGATTATACCCCGCCCGAGATATCAGCCATGGTCCTTCAAGACCTGAAGAAGACGGCGGAGGAATATCTTGGCCAGCCGGTAAAGAAGGCCGTTATCACGGTGCCTGCGTATTTTAATGACAGCCAGCGCCAGGCTACGAAAGACGCCGGTAAGATTGCCGGGCTGGACGTGGTAAGAATAATAAACGAACCGACGGCTTCCTGCCTTGCCTACGGTTTCGACAAAAAGAAGACGGGTAAGATTGCGGTCTTCGACCTCGGTGGCGGCACGTTTGACATCTCTATCCTGGAGCTGGGTGAAGGTGTATTCCAGGTACTTGCGACCAACGGCGACACCCACCTGGGAGGGGACGACATGGACGAGGTCCTTATGAACCACTTGGCCGATGAGTTCCAGAAAGAATACAGCATAGACCTCAGAAAGGACGCAATGGCCCACCAGCGGCTTAAGGAGGCCGCTGAGAAGGCGAAATGCGAGCTTTCCAGCTCTATGAGCACGGACATTAACCTGCCTTTTATTACCGCAGACCAGACAGGGCCGAAGCATCTTACTGCCAGTATTACGCGGGCGAAATTCGAGCAGATGGTCGAGCCCCTCATACAGAGGTGCAAAGGGCCGTGCGAGAGCGCGCTGGCCGACGCCAAGCTCTCACCCGGAGACATAGACGAGGTCGTGCTTGTAGGCGGCCAGACGAGGACGCCCAGGGTGCAGCAGCTTGTGAAAGAAATCTTTGAACAAGAGCCGTGCAAGGGCGTGAACCCTGATGAAGTGGTGGGCATGGGGGCCGCTATACAGGGCGCGGTGCTCTCCGGCGAGGTCAAGGACGTACTCCTATTGGATGTGACCCCACTCTCGCTGGGCATAGAGACGCTGGGTAGTGTGATGACTACGCTCATTCCGAGAAACACAACGATACCGACCGGGAAGAAGGAAACGTTCTCCACCGCCGCCGACAGCCAGACCGCCGTTGACATTCATGTCATGCAGGGTGAACGGTCCATGGCCAAGGATAACCGTACCCTGGGTCGCTTCCAGTTGGCCGGTATTCCGCCCGCGCCCAGGGGGATGCCACAGATAGAGGTATCTTTCGACATAGACGCAAACGGCATACTTAACGTGAACGCGAAAGACGTGGGTACCGGTAAGGAGCAGTCCGTCAACATCAAGTCTTCCTCCGGTCTATCGGAAGAAGAGATAAAGCGGATGGAGAAAGACGCCGAGAAGTATGCCGAAGAAGATAAGAAGGCCAGGGAACTTGCCGACGCGAAAAACCAGGCCGACCAGATGGTGTATGCCACCGAAAAGACTCTGAAGGAACATGGTGACAAGATAGACCAGGCTGGCAGAGACGCAGTGACCTTGGCGCTTGACAGGTTGAAATCCCTGAAGGACAGCAACAGCGCCGAAGAGTTAAAGAAGGCCTTTGAAGAGCTTACCCAGGCCTCGCACACGTTGGCCCAGGCTGTGTACGAATCCACGGCGAAGCCGGGAGGGGGTCCGGAGAGCGCAGAGGCGGGAGGCGCCGGCGGTGGCGGAAGGAGGGAGGAAAAGGGAAAGGGAAAGGGAAAGGGAAAGGGTGAAGAGGTAATTGACGCCGACTTTGACGTAAAGGATTAGCCATAAGATACGCTTACTTCAGGTTTTCGCAGGTCGGGACGGGTCCCGGCCTTTTTTTGTTAAGGGTGGATGAGGTATGAGGCTCGATAAGCTCACTATAAAGGCCCAGGAGGCCATTCAAGAGGCCCAGCAGCTGGCCCAGTCCGGGGGGCAGCAGCAGATAGAGTCCGTGCACCTTCTCTCGGCGCTTATCAAGCAGGAGCAGGGGATAGTCGGCCCTATCCTGGAGAAACTGGGCGTAAGTAAGGACCTGATTTACGAGCGGTGTCAGGAGACGATTGAAAGGCTGCCGCAGGTGAGCGGGACCTCTGCTATGGGCCAGGTTTACGTAAGCCCCGAACTCAATGAGGTCCTTAACGCATCATGGGACGAGGCCCAGAAACTCAAGGACGAATACCTCAGTGCGGAACACATCCTGCTGGCCATGTCAGGCAAGAAGGACAGTACGGCGGGCCGCATCCTGGCTGACGCCGGCATAAAGCATACCGAACTGCTGAGGTCCCTTCAGGCCTTTCGCGGCTCTCACAGGGTCACCGACCAAAACCCGGAGGACAAATACAAGGCGCTGGAACGCTATAGCAGGGACCTGGTGGAACTGGCCAGACAGGGCAAGCTGGACCCCGTTATAGGAAGGGACGATGAGATAAGGCGAGTCATCCAGGTGCTGTCCAGACGGAGGAAGAATAACCCGGTGCTTATCGGGGAGCCGGGGGTGGGCAAGACGGCCATCGTCGAAGGGCTGGCCCAGCGCATCGTCAGTGGCGACATCCCTGAGGGGCTTAGAGACAAGCGAGTGATGGCGTTGGACATGGGCGCGCTTGTCGCCGGCACAAAATACCGCGGGGAATTCGAGGATCGTCTCAAGGCCGTGCTAAAGGAAATATCCGAAGCGGGTGGCAGTATAATACTCTTCATAGATGAATTGCATACGGTGGTTGGCGCCGGGGGGGCGGAAGGCGCGGTTGATGCGTCAAACCTATTAAAACCGGCCCTTGCCAGGGGCGAGTTGCGCTGTGTTGGCGCCACTACGCTGGACGAATACCGCAAGTACATCGAAAAGGACGCCGCCCTTGAGCGACGCTTCCAACCGGTCTACGTCGGGCAGCCCAGCGTCGAAGATACAATCGCCATACTCCGTGGGCTCAAAGAGCGCTACGAAGTACATCATGGTATTCGGATTAAGGACTCGGCGCTGGTGGCGGCGAGCACCCTGTCCGACCGTTACATAAGTGACCGCTTCCTGCCGGATAAGGCCATAGACCTTATTGACGAGGCCGCGTCCAAACTGAGGATAGAGCTGGACAGTATGCCGACCGAACTCGACGAGATAGACCGCAAGGTTATGCAGCTTGAAATAGAGCGGGAGGCGTTGAAAAAGGAAAAAGATAGCGCGTCCAAGGACAGAAAGACGCGTGTGGAGAAACAAATAGCCGATATGAAAGAGGAGCTCAGTGTGCTCAAGGTGCACTGGGAGAATGAGAAGGGCGTAATAAAAGAGATACAAGAGCTTAAGGCGAAGATAGACCAGGCCCGCATAGAGGAGAAAACCGCTCAGAGGCAGGGTGACCTGGAGAAGGTGGCGGAGATACGCTACGGCCGCATCAGGGAGTGTGAAGAGGAGATAAAAAAGAAGCACGAGAAACTCGCCGAGATACAGAAGGAGAAGTGCCTGCTGAAGGAAGAGGTAGACGCCGATGACGTGGCCGAGGTGGTGGCAAAGTGGACCGGTATCCCTGTCACCAAGCTGCTTGAGGGTGAGAAGCAGAAACTACTCGAGATGGAAGACAGGCTGCAAGAGAGGGTGGTAGGCCAGGAAGCGGCCGTGAGGGCCGTTTCCGA
>JAUVQR010000117.1 GCA_030598065.1 Planctomycetota bacterium
CTCGGCCCGTCGGTGGATACGGGAGTCGTGTTATTTGACATGGAAAAGGACGTTATCGGCATCTCCAGAGGGGCAACAGATTGGCAAAAAGGGTTAAGAACAACGTCGCCATAATAGGCTGCGGCCCGGGGTCCATGAGCCACATGACACTGGGCGCGCTCAAGCGCATACAGGAGGCGGACGTGGTGGTAGGCAGCCGAAGGCTGTTGAACCTGTTCTCCGAGGTAAAGGCTGAAAAGTTTATCCTTGGGAAAAATTACAGGACGCTGCTGACAAAGATAGAAAGGCTCCGCGCCCGGAAGCACGTGGTCATCCTGGTCAGCGGCGATCCCGGTTTTTTCAGCTACGCAAGGCTGGTCATCTCCAAGCTGGGCAAAGAGCATTGTGACGTGATCCCCGGGATAAGCTCGGTACAGCTTGCGTTCGCCTCTGTCGGGCTGCACTGGTGCGACGCCTACTTCACGAGCCTCCACGGCCGCAAGTCGGAACTGGAAAACCTGGTAGACGTCATTAAGGCGCACGACAAAGTGGCCGTCCTTACCGACGTCTCTATGAGCCCGAAGGTGGTATGCACCGCGCTGAAGAAGGGCGGCGTTAAGGGGAAAAAGATATATCTGTGCGAGAACCTTTCCTTGAAGAACGAGAGGATCAGGGAATATGACATCTCATCCTTCAGCAAGGCAGACTCCGAGAATATGAACCTAATGATTTTTCTCTCAGAAGGCCACAACTGATACATGTCTTCAACCCCTTCAGGTGATTTCTACGGTATAGGACTAGGCCCCGGCGACCCGGAACTGCTCACCCTGAAGGCGCTTCGTATCCTCGATGAGACCGACGTCGTCTTTGTCCCAAAGGCCGGCATAAAAGAAGAAAGCATGGCGCTGGACATCGTCCGGCCGCTTATAAACGGAAAGACGATTATAGAAAAAGTCTTTCCCATGATAAAAGACCAGGACAAGCTCAAGGAATTCTGGCTTGACGCCGCCACAGCAATCAAAGAAGAACTGGACAAGGGCAAAAACGTCGCGTTCCTCACAATAGGCGACTCTCTGACGTTCAGTACTTATGTGTACCTGCTACGATGCCTTAAAGACATGGTCCCTGAGGAGAAGATTCACACCATACCGGGCATCACGTCTTTTAACGCCGCCGCGAGCCTTTTCAACATACCCCTTGCCCAGCAGAACGAAAGAATCGCCATCATACCGGTGCCCGACGACGTAGAGGGTTTGAGGCCGACCCTGGAGGACTTTGACACCGTCGTGCTGATGAAGGTGGCGAAGCGGCTCGATAAGGTGGTGGCTCTTCTAGAAGAGATGGGTCTCGCGGAGACGTCCGTCTTTGCGTCGCACATCGGTCTTGAAAACGCCTACGCGACAAGCGATATAACCACATTGAAGGGCAGCGGAAAGGGCTACATGTCCATAATAATAGTCAAGAAACCTGCGAAGCGTTAGGTGTCGCAATTTTTATGTACTTATCTGCATCTACATCTACGCACCGCAATTTTATTGTAGGGGCAGACCCCCGCGCCTGCCCAAATGTCGAGCGAGCTCGACCGCTACAAGTATGGTATAATTCGCGTCTATTATTAGCAGGGGCACGTTGCAACGCGCTCCTACCCAGATTCTTCGCCTTGCTCAGAATGACATAGTTATGAATGATTCCGTAAGAGACAGGTTCATCGGCTCCATACTGGGGCTTGCCATAGGGGACGCCCTTGGTATGCCGTTTGAGGGCTGGTATCCGGACCAGATAAGGCAGCACTGGGACAACAACGCCTTTCTGCCCTCTCCGCCGAGGGGACTGGGGTCGGGCCAATACACCGACGACACACTGATGGCCATCTGCCACCTGAAAAGCCTGATAGATTCCGGCAAGATGGAGCCGGAAGACACGGCACAAAAGTTCATCGAGTGGTATAACTCAGGCAATCTCAGGGGGATTGGCAAGTCGACCGCCATCTCCATGCAGAGACTCAAGAAGGGCTGCCCGTGGCAGGAGAGCGGGGCGGTGGGAGAGTTCGCCGCAGGCAACGGCGGGGCCATGAGAATAGCGCCGGTAGGGCTGTTCCTCTGCAACGACATACCCTCGCTGAAGGAGGCCGTCCACCAGGCCGTTGTGATGACGCATAATAACACCGAGGCCATTGCAGGGGCGGCAGCGGTCGCATACCTGGTCGCAAGGGCCGCTAAAGGTGACCTTGACCCGGATACGGCCATAAGTGAAACCAGGAAGTTTATCGGCCACTCCGCCGTATCAAAGAACCTGGCCAAGGCGGAAACTCTCTTTAGAGAGGGCACAAGGCCCGAAGAGGCGCTGGACATACTGGGTACGTCCGGATACGTAGTTGAGACGGTGGCCAGCGCCGTTTTTTGCTTCCTGAATACTCCTCAAGATTTTAAGAGCACAGTGGTACACGCCGTGCTTGGAGGGGTAGACACCGACACGACAGCGGCAGTCGCCGGCGCGATAAGCGGCGCCTTTAACGGGGCTGACCGAATCCCTCCGGACTGGATAAGCGGCCGTGAGGATAGTGAAGCGCTCGCGTCCATGGCCGACAGGCTATTTGAATTGAGCAAGAAGACCAGCTAACGGGAGGACCCATGAAGGTCTATTTTATTGGTGCGGGACCCGGTGACCCTGAACTTCTTACCATAAAGGGCAGGAAGATACTGGAAAACGCCGGCTACTGCCTCTATGCGGGTTCACTGGTAAATGAAGAACTTTTAGGCTACACGAAGGAGTCTACGAAGTGTTACAACACCCATGGGATGGGCCTGGAGAAACAACTTGAAATAATAAAAAAAGCGCGCGAAAGCGGCAAAGACGTGGCCCGCCTGCATACCGGCGACCCGTCCATATACGGGGCAATCCAGGAACAGATGAAGTTGTTGGACGCCGAGAGCATTGACTACGAGGTGATACCGGGCGTAAGCTCCTTTCTGGCCTCGGCGGCGGCCCTGAAACAGGAGCTGACACTGCCCGGCGTATCGCAGACGGTCATTATCACCCGTGTAGAGGGCCAGACCCCCGTGCCGGCCAAAGAGTCGCTCGGCGTGCTCGCCCAATCAAAGTCGACACTGTGCATCTTTCTTAGCATAAGCCACATAGAAAAGATAGTAGAAGAACTCCAACCCTCATACGGTCCTGACTGCCCGGCCGCCGTTGTGTACAAATCCACCTGGAAAGACCAGAAGATAGTGCGCGCGCCCCTTTCAGGGCTGGCCGAGGCGGTAAAAAAAGAAGGCATTAAGAAGACCGCCCTCATCATCCTCGGGGAAGTGCTGACCCAAAGGTTTGAAAGGTCTCACGTCTACCAGCCCTAGGGGCTCATAGCCGGAATACCGCCACAATAGCCGCAGCGGAATGGTTGTGGTTATATAAATAGTTGCATTGTACGCAACTATTTACTATAATCCCGGTAGATTGCCGTATTCCCTAACCTGCGTGGGCCAACGACAATGACAAAAAAGGGCGGTCACAAAAAAGATGTAAACCTTGACAGTTTTGTCGAGGGCATAGGCCTGTTGGTCCTGGAGCTGGGAAGGCACCCGGAATCCTCATCCATCCTCACGTTTGACCAGGAAACACTCCTGACCCTGTTGGCCCACAGCGGCAAGACCTCACTGAAGGACATAAAGACCAATTTGAACATAAACACCTTTCAGGTGTCGCGTCTGTTGTCCTCTTCGGAGAACTACGTTGATGGTGAGCGCAGAGTGTCGTTAATAGTCCGCCAGGTGAACAGGGACGACAAGAGGCAGTGGGACATATCCATTTCTGACGACGGTCGTCGTGTGCTCAAAGAAGAACTCCACAGGAGGAGGCTGAGGGTAAAGAAACTTATCGACCCCCTTACGCTGGAAGACAAGGCCTCTTTTATGTCTATAATCCAGAAGATGCTCGCTGAAATGAGGAGAGCGTGAAGACGATGCCGGCCAGCAGACACCCGTTTCAACCCACCCGTACAGGCCTGACGGTGCTGGCCTTTCTGCTTGCCTTCAGCCTGTCCGGCACGGCCATGGCGAAGGACAAGCAAAAGAGGCGCGAGCGTGTGGTGCCGGTAGAGGTGTTTAAGGCGATAACAGAGGATATAATATATACGGAAGAGACCACGGGAACTCTGCTTGCGGGGGTAGACGTGGATGTCCGCAGTGAGATTGACGGCATCGTGCAGGAGATTTTTTTCGAAGAGGGCGACAGGGTAAAAAAGGGTGACCTCCTCGTAACCATGGACGACAGTGAATACCGCTACAAGGAACTGGAGAACGAGGGGAAGGTCTTAGAGGCCAAAGCAGACCTGTCACTGGCTCTAAAAACCTTTGACAGAATGAAAAATCTCTACAAAGAGGGTGTGATATCCGGCCAGGACTACGACATAGCAGAGGCGGACGTAGAGCTGAAGGAGGCGTCCATGAAGTCCGTGCAGGCGATACTCTCCTTCGCGAAGGACGAGCTGAACGACACCAGGATTCATGCCCCTATAACCGGGATAGTAAGCGAGAAGTTCATCGATATTGGTGAGTATGTCACGGAGGGCTCTACCGACCTTCTGAACCTTATTGACATTGACCCCATTAAGCTGGAGTTCACGGTTCCGGCAAAATATTTCTCCTACGTCAAGGTAGGCCAGGAGGTAAGCGTCTCCGTGGAAGCCTATCCGGACGAAGAGTTTACCGGCCGTGTCTATTACATAAACCCCAAGATTGCCACAGACACCCGGCGGTTCAGATGCTACGCCCGGATACAGAACCCGGACGACAGACTGAGTCCCGGCTTTTTTGTTCTCACAAAACTCCCGGTCGCCACACATCTTAACGCCGTAGTCATACCGGAAGAGGCCCTTCTCAGCGAGGAGGGTGTCAGCTACTGCTTCCGCGTTGAGGACGGTCTGGCGGTAAGGACCGTTGTCGTCCCCGGAATGAGACTGAAGGACGGCATGCTGGAGATAGTTAAGGGACTCAAAGCGGGTGACAGTGTGGTGGTCAGAGGGCAGTACGTGCTGTCGGGCGGTGAGAAGGTAGATGCAAAGTCCTTCGTGATAAATGAGAGGGATTAGAAGTGTCCTTTATCGATTTCTGCATCAGAAGGCCCGTATTCACCATCATGATGGTCTCCGCCCTTGGTGTCTTCGGGCTTATCGCCTATTTCCTGCTAGGCGTTGACCAGTACCCCAAGATAGACTTCCCCTACGTGGTGGTCCAGACCAAGCTCAGGGGCGCCAGTCCCGACATCATGGAGCTGGACGTTACGGACCCGCTGGAAGAAGAGATAAACGCCATCCAGGGCATAAGAAACCTCCTCTCTAAGAGCTCCGAGGGTTTTTCCGAGATAACCATCGAGTTTGAACTCGACAGGGACATAGACGTCGCCGCGCAGGACGTGCGCGACAAGGTGGCGCTGGCCCTGGAGAGGCTGCCGAAGGACGTCGAACATCCCGTGGTAGACAAATTAGACCCTGCGGCAAGTCCCATTATATGGATTGCCGTACAGGGGAACATGCCGTTTCAAGAGTTAAGCGACTACGCGCACTACGACCTGAAACCCAAGTTTCAGGTGCTTCCCGGGGTAGGGCTTATTCTTGAAGGCGCCTCCCGCCAAAAAGCCATGCGGATATGGCTCAACCCCAACC